>JAKAZP010000050.1 GCA_021815905.1 Pseudomonadota bacterium
CAGCGACGTGCGCCCCGACTAGCACAAGGACAAGAAGAACGACTGGTACGCGACCGCGGTCGGGGTCTACGGCAACTCGGTGGGACCCCCGAACCCCGCCGACCCGGTGTGGATCCAGCAACCGATGAACGGGCCGCCGCTCGGCACGCCGCATACCCTAAACCCGCCCCCGGCAAGTCCGACGACCCCATGAGCACCCCGCTCCCCACGACCGTCCCGGGCCGCGCGCACGTCCGCGGCTTCACGCTGATCGAGCTGCTGGTCGCGCTCTTCATTGCGGCCATCATGTTCGCGATCGGCTACGGGACCATCGATCAGGCGCTGCACAACCGCGGTGACATCCGCAACCATCAGCGCCGGCTCGTGGCGCTGCAGACGGCGATGCTCGTCATGGAGCAGGACTTCGTGCAGCTCGCGCCCCGCCCGGTGCGCCAGCCCCTCGGAGACGGCTGGCAGCTCGCGATCCAGACCCCGCTCAGCGCCGGCTCCTCGGTCGACTCGAGCTCGGGCGCGGACGGCTCATCGGGCTCGGGGGCCCTGCCCATCGTCACCCTGACACGAGGTGGCTGGAGCAACCCGACGGGCGTCGAGCGCCCGGAGCTCGAGCGCGTCGCGTACGTGTTCGACAAGGGCACGCTGATCCGCGAGCACTGGAACGTGCTCGATGCGACGCTCGCCGATCAACCGGTCAAGCGCAATCTCCTCAAGCACCTCAAGAGCGTCACCTTCCGCTACCTCACCTTCTCGCACCAGTGGGTCGAGCAGTGGCCGCCGCCGTCGGTCGGCAGCGAGGCGGCGACGGATACTTACTATCGCCAGCGCCCCATCGCGGTCGAGGTGACGCTCGACACCCGGCAATGGGGCAAGATCGTGCGCATCTTCGAGGTGGCCGGGTGAGCGGCGGTGCGCCACGCCGGCCGGCGCGGCCGCGGCTCGCCCGCCTGTCCCCGCCGGCACACCGTCAGCGCGGGGTGGCGCTGCTGGTCGCGATCCTCCTGGTGGCGTTGGGCACCATCATTGCCGCCGCGCTCGCCTACGACAACGCGATGACGGCGCGCAGGAGCGAGGCGGCGTTCGATTTCGATCAGGCGCTGCTGGTCGCCGAAGGCGCCGAGGCGACCGCCGCCTACGCCCTGCGGCAGACGGCGCTCGGCACGCCGAACGACGTCACCTACCCGGCGCAGCCCTGGGGCGAGCCGCTCGGACCGATCGAGGTCGCCCCCGGAGTGACGCTCGAGGCGTCGCTCATCGACCTGCAGGGCCGATTCAACATCAACTCCCTGATCGAGAGCGACGGGGTGACGGTCAATCCGGTGGCGGTCGCCGCCTTCCGCCGGCTCCTCGAGGAGGTGCAGGTCGATCCGAAATGGGCCGACGACCTCGTCAACTGGATCGACAAGAGCACCGTCGCCCCGGATGGCAACGGCGCCGAGGACAGCGTCTACATGGCGATGGATCCGCCGTATCTGCCGCCGCACCTCGTGGTCACGAGCACGAGCGAGCTGCTGGCGCTCCCCGGGTTCGGCCGGGATAACTTCGAGAAGATCGCGCCCTACATCACCGCGCTGCCCGTCGGGGCGAAGCTGAATGTCTGCTCGGCCTCGCCCCTGGTGCTCGATGCCTATCTCGGCTACACGCAGTTCAGCTCCGATCCGCAGCAGTTCGCGCAGGACCGCAAGAGCGCAGGCGGTTGTTTTCCGACCCTGCTCAATTATCAGAACGCCTACAAGAGCCGCCCGGCGGGCGCCGGCGATCTCGGCGGGCCGATCCACCTCGGTGAGGCGGGCGGCGGCACACCACCCGGGGCACAGCCCGTCACACCGCGCGGCGCGAACCCTCAGGCGCCGGGCTTCACCGACCTGTTCACGAATCAGTCGTCCTACTTCCGCCTGACGAGCCTCGTGAGCTCGGGCCCCACGGAGTTCGCCGTGTACAGTCTGCTTTACCGTACCGCGGGCGCCCCCTTCCTGGTGCGCCCGCTCATGCGCACCTTCACACGCCACTGATTTGGAATACGATTGCTCCCATGGCTGACTGGCTCCTGCTGAGGCTCCCGCAAGACCCGCTGCAACAGGCGAGCTGGCTCGTGGTCGACTCCCATGGAGCGCCGACCAGCCCGCCGCAGGCGGGCCCGCTCGCGCTCGCCGCCGCGCGCACCGCCGGCCGGCACGTCGTCGTGCTCGTGCCGGGCGCCGACGTGCTGCTCGCGGAGCCTGAGTTGCCGCCCGCGAAAACCGGCGGCAAGCTGCATCAGCTCGTGCCCTATGCTCTCGAGGAGCAGCTCGCGGATGACATCGACCAACTGCACTTCGCGGTCGGGCGCCGCCCGGGGGACTCCTCGAGCTTGCCGGTCGCGGTGGTCGCACGGCGCCTGATGGACGAGTGGCTCGCGCGGCTCAAGGACGCCGGCATCGAGCCCGAGGCGATGTACGCCGACAGCGAGCTGCTGCCGCGAAATCCCGGCCAGGCGGTGGCGCTCCTCGATGAGGACGTGATCGTCATCCGTCCTCCCGCCTCCGATGTCATCACCCTGCCGGCGGATGCCCTCACCGAAGCGCTCGACATCGCCGCCCGCGGCGCGGACGACGGCGCGACCGGCGGCCGGGGCTTGATCTTCTACACCGGAGCGGCGCAGTGGCAGCGCCGCTCGGCCGAGGTGGAGGCCGCGCGCGAGCGTTTTGACGGCATCAAGGTTCAACTCCTCAGCGGCGGTCCGCTCGCGCTCTTCGCGCAGGAGCTGCCGGGCGCGACGGCCACCAATCTGCTGCAGGGTCCCTACGCGCCGGCGGTGTCCCAGCCCGTCGGCTGGCGCGCCTGGCGCGTCGCGGCCATCCTGCTCGCCTGTCTCATCGGGCTGCACGTCGTCGGCAACGCCGCCGAGCTCGTGGCGCTGCACCGCACCGACCGCCGGCTCGATGACTCGATCAGCCGGATCTTCCACACGGTGATGCCCGGGCAGCAGAGCACCTACGAGGCGAGGCGCCAGATGGCGCAGCAGCTCAAGGCGGCGCGCGCGCTCGAAGCCTCGGGCGGGTTTCTCAGGGCCCTCGAGGCGCTCGCGAAGGCGCACGGCTCGGCGCCGGGCGCGGTGATGCGCGGCCTCACCTTCCGCGGCGGGGCGCTCGAGGTCGACCTCTCGGCCCCGACCGCCGAGGTGCTCGCGCAGTTGAGTCGCGAGCTGCGACAGCAGGGATGGCAGGCACGGCTGGTCTCGGGCAATCCCGCCGGCGCCTCCTATCAGGGGCGGATCGAGATGAAGCGGCGGATCTGACGTGAGAATCTCGGAGAAGGACCGGCGCATTCTCGTGATCGGCGGCGCGATCGCCGCGGTGCTGTTCGTGCTCGCGGTGGTGCTGCCGCTCGATGCGCGCGTCTCGCGCCTGCACGCGCAGGTGGCGCACAAGCAGGCCGATCTCGCGTGGATGCGGCGCGTGGCGCCGCAGCTCGCCGCGGCCGGTCCGATGCGCAATCCCGCCTCCGGCGAGTCGCTCCTCGTCATCGTCGATCAGTCGGCGCGCGAGTCCGGGCTCGGCTCCGCGCTCACGGGCACCGGCCGCAGCGGCAAAGGCATGAACGTGCAGCTCGAGCACGCGCCGTTCGACACGCTCATCGCCTGGCTCGCGCGACTCGGTCAGCAGAGCGGGATCGAAGTCGAGAGTGCCGACATCCACAGCGCAGGTCCCCCGGGGCAAGTCAACGCATCGATCGTGTTGAGAGCGCCCTGAGCGGCGCATGAAGCGCGTCATCGCGATCTCGGTCCTCTCGCTCGTCGCGTTCGCGGCGATCGTGCTCGCGCGGCTGCCGGCGAGCTGGGTGATGCCCGCCGCGCGTCCCTATCTCGCCTGCTCGAGCATCGACGGATCGATCTGGCGCGGCTACTGCGGCGGACTTGCGCTGGAAGGCACCCCGCTCGGGGACGCCACCTGGGAGCTGCATCCGGCGGCGCTGCTCAGCGGAGAGCTCGCCGCGCACGTCGACGTGTTGCGCCGCGACGCCTCGCTCCATGCGGACGTGCGGATCGGATGGGGCGGGACGGTGCACGCACGCAACGTCCGGGCGCAGATCCCGCTCGACCCGACGCTCCTGCCGATGCTGCCGCCCGGGCTCACCGGCAGCGCGCGCGTCGATCTCGCCGCCGCCCGATTCACGACCCGAGGCGTCATCGAGCGCCTGCGGGGCCGCATCGAGGCGCTCGACCTCATCCAGCGCATGGGACAGGCGGTTCCGGTCGGCAGCTACGAAGCCGTGTTTCCGGGCGGCCCCGGAGCGCCGACCGCTCACGTGAAGGATCTCGGCGGCCCGCTCGCGGTGACCGGCACGCTGAGCGTCACCACGGACGGCTATCGGCTCGAGGGCTACGTGACACCGCGCGGGAGCGCCGCTCCCGCGCTCGTCAATGCGCTCGAGTATCTCGGCTCCCCGGATGCCGAAGGCCGGCGCTCCTTCGGGGTCTCCGGCACGTTCTGACCGGCGCGTGTCCGCGGCTCACAACTCGCGAAACTCGCCGAGCAGCGGGAAGTAGATCGCCGCGCGCACCGGCTCGGGCCCGAGTTCCCCGGCGAGCGCCGCATAGAGCTCGAGCTGCGGGCGATAGCGCTCGAGCTCGCGCGCGATGAAGGACTCGAGATGCCCGCCCTCGTGGCGGCTCGTCTTGAAGTCGATGACCCAGCGACTGCCCTCGGCATCGATGAAGCTGCGGTCGATCACGACCGCGGTGAGACGGCCGCCGGCGACCCCGGTCAGGGCGAGCTCGCTGGCGGCGCCCGCATGATGCGAGGCGAGGATCCAGCGCCCGCGCTCGTCGGCGACCGTGCGCCGCAGCGCCTCGACCACGAGCTCCGCGGCGCCGTGCAGCTCGCCCCCGGGGACCCCGTGGCGGCGCAGCTGCTCGAGGAAGAAGCCTCGGCGCTGCGCAATGCTCTCGGGCGAGGGCAGCTCGCGGGCAGCGGCGAATGACTCGAGCGCCGCATGCACGACGGAGCCGATTTGCCGTGCCGTCTCGCCCACCCAGCTGAACTCCGGCGGCTCGAGCGCCCGGTGATCGAGCGGCAAGCGCGTCACCGGCGGCCCAGGCGGATGCGCGGCCGGACTCCAGTCCCCGGTGAGGCGCAGCAGAGGCCTTGTGCCCGCCGCGCTCGCGCCGGCGGGCGGCGCCGCGGGAGGCCTCGCGCTCACGCTCCGGAGGAAGCCCGCGCCGAGTGCCGGCCAGAGCGCGGCGAGCAAGGTGCGCGCGCGCGGCCTCACCGTGCCGTCGGCGCCCGGCTTCGGCGCCGCCGACAGATGCAGCGAGCGCCGGGCGCGAGTCGCCGCCACGTACAGCAGCCGGATCTGCTCGTTCGCCGACCTGACATCCGCGAGCCGCTTCATGTAGGCGCCGAGCCCTCCCGAGGGATCGGTGCCGATGGCCGGAACCGGAGCCATCAGAAGATCACTGCCCTCGCCCGAGCGACGGGGCAGATCGAGCCAGCGCAGCAGCGGCTCGGGGCCGCGGGAGAGGTCCCGATCGAGCGCCGGCACCAGCACGTGATCGAACTCGAGCCCCTTGGCGCGGTGAATGGTCAACACCTGCACCGGATTCGCGGTGCGCGCGTGCGGCTGCGCGTACAGCTCCTCGAGCAGGTCCTCGAGTCCGCCGATGCCGGACCATTCGCCGCAGGCCGTGCGCTCGCTCAGGGCGTGGAGGAAAGCGCGCGCCGAGGGCAGCTGGGCGGGCGGATAGGCATCGGGCGCGCCGAGCCTGATCCAGGTGAGCTCGAGCCACTCGGCGAGCGGCAGCCGCGTGCGCATGCACAGCGCCGCATCGAGGATGCCGCGCACGCGCTCGATCCGGGTCCGCTCGCCGGCCGCACAGGCCGAGAGGCGCGCGGGGTCGGCGAGCGCTTCCCAAACCAGAAGCGGATCGCGCCGCCCGGAGAGGCCCGTCAGGGTCTCGAGCGAGAGGCCGCACCAGGGTGCGCGCAAGAGCGCGAGCCACGAGGTTCGATCGCCCAGGTGCTCGAGCGCGCGCAGGAGCGCCACCAGATCGCGCACGATCGGCACCGCCCCGAGCGGCACGAGATCGATGCCGATCACGTCGACGCCACGCGCCTCGAGCGCGGCCACGATGGCGGTGGCGTGTCCGCGCGCGGCCACGAGCACCGCGATGCTCGCCTCCGGGCCGCGCGCGCGAAGCTCCGACACCCGCGCGGCGACCGCGGCGGTCTCGCCCGTCCGATCCCCGGGGAAGAGCTCGAGGCTCACCGGCGGCTCCGCCGCGTCCCGCCCCGCCGTCCCGGCAGGCGCCGCGCCGCGTGCCGCCGTGCTCCGATCGAACGCGACGGCGCTCGTGCGCACGTCATCGCGCGACGGGAACAGCCGCTCGAACGTGTCGTTCGTCCACTCGAGGAGCTGCGGATCGGAGCGGAAGTTGCGCACCAGCGCGAGCCGCTCGAGCCTGATCCGGCCGCCGCCGATGCCCTGATCGCGAACTTCGAGAAAGCAGCCGACCTCCGCTTCGCGGAACTGATAGATCGACTGCATCGGATCACCGACCAGGAAGAGCGAGCGTTCCTCCCCCTCCTCCCAGGCGGATGTCAGCGCGCCGAGCAGCGCGATCTGCACCGTGGAGGTGTCCTGGAACTCATCGACCAGGATGTGCCGGAGCGCGAGGCTCGTCTGCCGCCCGGCGTCCGTGAGCTCTCCCTCCTCGATCAGCGCCTGCCGGGCCGACGCCGCGACATGCACGTGATCCACGCGCCCGCGGGAGGCGAACTGCACCAACAGTTGCGCGGCCGCGAGTGTCAGCACGCGCGCGAGCGCCGCGAGCGCCGCGGCGTCGGAGTCGCTCAACCCGCCCGGCAGCTGCTCGAGCTCGATGAGCGTCTCGCGGGCGCCCGGGACCTGCGCAAGGAGCCCGATCCCTCGGGCGAGCCGCTCGCGCGCCGGACCGCCGCGGAACGCCTCGCCGAGGCGGGCGAGGCCGCGCGGCTGACGCCACTCGCCCTCGCGGGTGAGGCTGAGGTGGGCGAGGCGCCGCCAGCTCTCGAGACACTCTGCGCGCGACTCGAGCGCGCCGACCCCCGGGATCGATGCCAGCTCGCCCCGCAGCGGCTCGCCGAGGCGAGCGCAGGCCGCGCGCAGACGCTCCTCGACGATGCGCGCGAGGCTCTGCGCGACGGACGCACCGAGCGCCTGCGGATCGTGCCGCGCGACGTGCCCCAGCCAGTGACCGCGGATGGCGAGCATCTGCGCGATGAGCCGCTCGACGTTGGCCCAGCGGTTGTCGAGCCGCTCGAAGAGCAGCGCCGCCTCGGCGCCGAGACCTGCATCCTCGGCCGCGAGCAGCGTCTCGCGCGCCGCGCGCCGATAGAGCTCGCGCGCGCCGGTGGCGATGACGAGCGAGCCGCCCGCCCGGGCGGCGAGCGGCAGTTGCGCGGCGAGACGGAAGTTGAAGGAGTCGATCGTCTGGATGCGCAGCCGCCCGGGATCCTCGGTGAGATTCCAGCCGCGCGCGGCCGAGCGCCGGTTGACGGCCTGCGCGAGCTCGCGCAGCCGTTCCGCCTGCGCGCCCGCTCCGCAGTCTGCGCGCAGCGCCGCGAGCACGCGGGCTCGCATCTCCGCCGCCGCGCGCCGGGTGAAGGTGATCGCCAGGATTTCCTCCGGCTCATCGACCCGCGCCAGCAGCCGAAGCAGGCGCTGCGTGAGGACCGAGGTCTTGCCCGAGCCCGCGGGCGCCTGAAGCAGCACGGAGCGTCGGGGCTCGCACGCCTCATCCCGCTGCGCCTCATCGCTCAGCGCAAGGCGACCGCCGTCGAAGTCACTCATCGGCGCCGGCCTCGCCGGGGGTTTCGAGGGGCACGGCCGCATCCCCCACGCGGCAGATCGGTGCGACGTGACAGTACTCGCACGCTCCGGGGCGCGGATCGACCGCGGCCGCCCCCTGCGCGAACTCGCGCGCGAGCCGCGCCACGAGCTCGCGCCAGAGCTCGACGCGCGCCGCCCAGGCCGACTCGCCCGTGTCGGTGCCGAGCGGCTCGACGGCCCTCACCTTCGGCAGCATTCCCGATGCGGCGGCAACGCCCTCGAACCGCACCGCGCGCGCGGTCACGCTCACCGTCGCGAGCGCGACCACTTCCTCGGCGATGGCCGCGAGGTAGGCGAGCAGCTGCGGATGCGAAGGCCGCTCGCCGTACCAGTCGGCGGCCGTCGGCCGGCCGCTCTTGTAATCGAGGATCGCGCGGCCGCCGGCTTCGAGCGCATCCACCCGGTCGATGCGCACGTTGAGCGCGAGGCCGCCGAGGGACAGCGGCAGCATGCGCTCGGTGTGCTCGATGCGAAACGGCGACCGCTCGCGCTCGAGCTCGCACAGCGAGCGCACCACGCGCGAGGTGCGCTCGCGCTCGCGCGTCATGGACGGCGTCAGCGCCTCGGCCGGATCGTCCGCGAGCAGCGCGCGCGCCGCGTCCGTCACGGCCCGCTCGATCCGCGCATCCAACTCCGGCGGCGCGAGCGCGGCGAGCGCCGCGGAATCCCCGAGGCTCCTCCACAGCCGCTCGAGCGCCCCGTGCAGCAGCCGGCCGCGAAAGTCGGCGGCAATGCCGGGCTCGGGTGCCCCGAGCGGCGCGCTCCCGAGGCGCAGCTCCGCATAGGCGCGGAACGGGCACTGGTTCTGCAGCTCGAGGCTCCGGGTGCCGCCGGGCAGAGGCTGCGCGGAATCCCACGGCATCCCGCGCGCCGCTTCGCAGGCCTCGAGCAGCCCGGAGCGCGCGATCCTCGCCGGCAGCCAGAGCCGCCCCGGGGAGGCCTCGGGCCGCTCGGGGAGCCGCGGCCATTCCGCGAGCAGCGCGCTCGGCAGCGTCTCCAGATCCCCCACGCGCCGCGGCGCACTCAGCACGAGCGCATCGGCGGCGGCCCGCCAGGAGGCGAGCAGCGCGCGCGCTTCCGCGAGACGGCCCTCCGCGGTCGCGGCCGGATGGCCCGCCGCGCGCTGCGCGGCAAGCGGCAGGTAGGGATCGGGACGGGCCGGCTCGGGCAGGGCTTCGGCCTCGAGACCGGCGACCCAGAGCCCGTCGTAATGCGCCACGGGGTCGGCGAGAGCGCCGGCGATCGTCACCGGCGCGTCCTCGTCCGCGGGCCGCCAGGCGGTGCTCGAGGCGAGCTCCGCGAGCCACACGATGGCGGTGGCGCGCGGGAGCGCGCGCGCGGCGAAGGAAAGCTGGCCGAGCTCATCGAGCAGCTCGCTGAAGCGCACCAGGATCTGCTGCTCGGCGCTGCCGCGCCGCTCGCCCGGCCAGCCGAGCGCGGCGAGCGCGGAGCGAAAGCGCTCCGACCACTCCCGCGGGCTGCCGCTCGCGGCGGCGAGCTCGCGCGCGGCGCTCTCGAGGCACTCGCCGAGGGCGCGCGCGGAGGGCGCGAGCGTCGGGTCGAGAGAGCGCAGCGCTCCGAGGAGCTCCCCGAGATCGAGCCGGATCGCCCGGCGCTCGCGCAGCAGCCGATCGATGCGGGCGCGCTCGGCCGCGGATGCCGCCGCGCAGTGCGGTGAGCGCAGCCATTGCGACAGCGCCTCGAAATCGAGGCTCGTGCCGCAGAGCAGGCGCAAGCCCTCGAGCGCCTGCGCCACCGCCGGCAGGGCCGCAAGCGGCCCCGCCCCCTCGAGCACGACCGCCGGTGCGGGCTCGAGCGACTCGCTTGACGCCAGCCATCCCCCGGGATCCAGGGCCTGACCGACCAGCGTCGCGAGCCGCTCCCGCCGCCCCTGCGATCCCGGCAACATCACGAGCAGACGCGAGGTCCCGTCGGCGCTCAGCCGCTCGCGGCACCACTCGGCAATGACCTCGAGCTCCTCGATCTCATCGCTCGCCTCGAGCACGCGGACCATCGTGGGCGCCCGCGGATCCGCGAGCGCCCGGGCGCTCTCGAGTCCGCCGTGCGCGCGCGCCTGCAACAGCGCGTCGATCTGCGGCGTGCTCGTCAGGAAGCCCGCGACGAGCAGCGGTCGTGAGTCGCCGAGGGGCGCAAGCTGCGCGAGCAGCGCCGCGGCCGGCGCCGCGCCGAGATCACGACAGCGGCGCTCGAACGCGCGCTGTGCCGCGGCGAGCAGAGCCGGCTCGCTCCCGTGGCCCGGACCGAGCCGCAGGGGATCGATGCCGAGGCGCAGCGCGAGCGCGCTCGCACCGCGGAGCGCTTCGGCGAGCGCACCCGGATCGAGCACTTCGCGCCCGCCGAGACATTCCGCCGCCGATTCGCGCCACAGGAGCCACTCCTGCGCGGCCGAGAGCAGGCGCGGGAGCCGCAGCGAGGCCGGGGAGAGGGCGGCATGACGCTCGATCGCGCGCGTGAGCCACGCCTCGAGCGGCAGCACGTCCGGGCTCCCCCAGGCGCGCCGGCCGTGGGCGAGCTGCTGCGCCGCGTACGCCAGGCGCACCGCGTGCGCGCGCTGGCGTGTCGGGACGATGACCGTGCCGCCCCGCTCGAAGCTTTCCCTCAGTTGCGCAGGAATCCTTATCAAAACAGGGTGTTACTTTGAATATCTATCTTGTTACTTGAATCTCGTGGTCGCCTCGACCACGTTGGGCGCGCGCGCGCTCGCGCGCGGCTCCGAGGCGGCATAGCTCGTGAGCAGCTCATCGATGCGCCCGAACACCTCGTGGAGCGTCGCCCGATCGGGGAGCGTCGTCACGCGGAAGCGATTGCGGTAGGGAACGTTGAAGCTCACCCCGGGTGCGACCAGCACGTGCTTCTGCTCGAGCAGATCGAGCGCGAACTGCTGATCGTCGAACGCCGGCAGCTGCGCGGCATCGACGCCGATGAAGGCGTACATCGCGCC
>JAKAZP010000051.1 GCA_021815905.1 Pseudomonadota bacterium
CGCCGTCCGCGCCCACGTAGTCGCGCAGCGTCGTGCCGCCGACGCGGATCGCGAGCTCGAGCACCGCCCGTATCGCCCGTGCGAGACGGCCCGCCTCGGCGCGGGTCAGGCTGCGGGCGCTTCGCCGCGGACGGATGCGCGCGCGAAACAACGCCTCGCTCGCGTAGATGTTGCCGACCCCGACCACCAGCCGGCTGTTCATCAGCACCTGCTTGATCGCGGCGCGGCGGCCGCGGGTCACGCGCCAGAGGTATTCCCGGCCGAACTCCGCCTCGAGCGGCTCGGGCGCGAGATGCGCGAGCAGGGGATGCTGTCGCGGATCGCCGCTCGTGTAATGCAGGCTGCCGAACCGGCGCGGATCGTTGAAGCGCAGCGTGCGGCCGGACTCGAGCAGCAGGTCGAAGTGATCGTGAGCGCGGCGCGGCGTGTCCGCGGGCAACACGCGCAGCGAGCCCGACATGCCGAGGTGCAGCAGCAGCGTTCCGCTCTCGAGCTCGATCAGCAGGTACTTCGCCCGCCGTCCGGTCGACTTGATGCGTTGTCCGACCACCTTTCCCGGCAGATCGGGCCGCACCGGCCAGCGCAGTCTCGGCTCGTGCACCGCGAGGGCGACGATCCGGCGGCCGACCGCGTGCGGCTCGAGCCCGCGCCGGGTGGTCTCGACTTCGGGAAGCTCGGGCATGGCCGCCCGGCCCGGGCTATCGTCCCGAGCTCTCGCCCGGCAGCATCCGCCGCAGCACCGAGTCGCGCAGCAGGTAGTGATGCGCGAGCGCCGCGGCCGCGTGCAGCCCGGCCACGATCACGGTGATGTCGGCGAGATCGGCGTGAATCTCGAAAACAGTGTGCCGCAGTCCGGCATCGCCTGGGACGGGCTTCGGAAACGTGAACAGCCCGAACACCGTGTTGCCGTGCACCCAGGCATTGATCACGCCCAGCACCACCGTCGCGAGCAGCAGCGCATAGAGCCCGTGGTGCATCGCCGTCGCCAGACGCCCGAGCCACCCGGAGCCCGCCGCCGGCAGGCGTGTGCCGGGCCCGTTGCGCCAGGCGATGCGCGCGAGCAGCACCACCGCGAGCGCCAATCCGAGCACGATGTGCAGCGACCACGCCGTGACGCGCACGGAGCCGCGCGGCAGAAAGCCGACGCCCTGGCCGATGCACCAGAGCAGCACCACGAGAGTGGCCGTGAGCCAATGCAGGACGATGGTCGCGGAGTCGTATCTCAGCGTGGGCGCCGCGGGCAGGGCGATACCGGGGGAGCCGGGGAAACCTTCTGTCTGCATGGTGACTCTCGAGCCAGGACTTTGCGAGCGGCCCAAGGTACACAAGCCGCCTTAAGCGGGCCTGAAAATTTTCCGCGGCCCCGCGTGCCCCGCTCGGGCGGCGAATGGGCGGCGGCCTTACCGACCGAGCGGCGGGTCACCCTGCCGCGCGAGCCCGGACCGCCGACCCCCGCGCGCGAGCGGCGCGGCCGTCCCCCCGGCCCGGGGGCTGGGCCCGTGAAAGGGCCGGGACGGGGCGGGACGGGGTCCCGGGCCCGGCGCAAGGGCCTCCCCGAGGCCCCGGACAAAGGGCGAGGAACCCCCCCCCAAGATGGCTCATTAGCCCTCCCATGAGAGGGATTCCGGGGCCCCTCCCAGGGCGCAAGCTATTGTCCGGCAAGGACAGCGGGTGCTTGGGTCCCGGGGGAACTCCGGGAGCTCTTAGCACTCAAAGTGGCTGAGTGCTAATATGCCCGTCCAAACGACCCACGGAGAATCCATGACCGCAAGCACCGCGTTGATCGCCCGGCCCGGTGACCTGGCGCTGGCCGGCCCCGTCGGGAGCCTCGATGCGTATCTCGATCGGGTGGGCCGCATCCCCGTGCTCAGCCGGGAAGAGGAGCGGGAGCTCGCGGAGCGGTTCCGCTCGAGCAATGATCTCGATGCGGCGCGCAGGCTCGTGCTCTCGCACCTGCGGTTCGTCGTGCACATCGCGCGCGGTTACGGTGGTTACGGTCTTCCCATGGGTGACCTCATCCAGGAAGGCAACGTCGGCCTCATGAAGGCGGTCAAGCGCTTCGATCCGGCGCTCAACGTGCGGCTCGTCTCCTTCGCCGTGCACTGGATCCGGGCGGAGATCCACGAGTACGTGCTGCGCAACTGGCGCCTGGTGAAGATCGCGACCACCAAGGCCCAGCGCAAGCTCTTCTTCAACCTGCGCCGGCTGAAGAAGAACCTGGCGTGGCTCAGCGTCGAGGAGACCGAGGCCGTAGCGCGCGATCTCGGCGTGACCGCGAGCGAAGTGACGGAGATGGAGAAGCGTCTCGCCGCGCGCGACATGTCGTTCGATCCGACACCGGAGAGCGACGAGGACGAGATCTACAGCCCCGCCTCGTATCTGCCCGCCGCCGGCGCCGATCCGGCGGAGCGCGTGGAGAATGCCGAGTGGGAGGATGACTCCTCGCAGCGGCTGCACACCGCGCTCGGGCAGCTCGATGACCGCAGCCGCGACATCGTGGAGCGTCGCTGGATGACCGATGACAAGGCCACGCTGCACGAGCTGGCGGACAAGTACGGCGTCTCCGCGGAGCGGATCCGCCAGATCGAATCCAACGCGCTCGGCAAGTTGCGCGGATTCATGGGCCCGGCGCAGGCCGCTCCGGCCTGACGCCCTGCGGCGCGCCGAGCGCCGCTGCCTTGACCGCCGCCGTCACCCGTTCGTGCAGCGATTTGTCGAGCGGGTCCGGCACCAGCGTGTCCGGCTCGGCCGCATCCGCGATCGCGCGCGCGGCGGCCATCAGCATCCCGTCGTCGAAGCGCGTCGCGCGCGCCTCGAGCGCCCCCTTGAACAGGCCCGGGAACGCGAGCACGTTGTTGATCCCCTTGCCGTCGGCGGCGAACGCGGCGCCCCGCTCGCGGGCGAGGAGCGGCTCGATCTCCGGATCCGGGTTCGACAGCGCGAGAATCACCTGACCCGCGCGCACCCACTCCGGACGGATGAGGCCCTTGACGCCCGTGGTCGCGATCACGATGTCGGCGCGCTGCATCATCTCCTCGAGACCGACGCCCTCGACCCCGAGCGCGGCGACGCGCGCGAGCGCCTCCGGGCTTCGATCGGCCCCGAGCACGCGCTCGACGCCCCAGGCGCGCAGCAGTCGCACGATTCCGGTCCCGGCGGCGCCGAGGCCGATCTGCCCGATCGTGCCGGCGCGCAGGCTCCGTCCGGCGAGCCGGGCGGCGTTGATGAGCGCGGCCAGGGCGACCACCGCGGTGCCGTGCTGATCGTCGTGCAGCACCGGCTTGCCGAGCCGCTCGCGCAGGCGCTGCTCGACCTCGAAGCACTCCGGCGCGGCGATGTCCTCGAGCTGAATGGCGCCGAAGGACAGATGAATGCCGGCGACGAGCTCGACGATCTTCTCCGGCCGGGTCTCCTCGAGAAGAATGGGAACGGCCGACAGTCCGACGAGGTCGGCGAACAGCGCGGCCTTGCCCTCCATGACCGGCAGCCCCGCGAGCGGGCCGATGTTGCCGAGACCGAGCACCGCGGTGCCGTTGGTGACGACGGCGACCGTGCGGTCGCGCGCCGTGAACTCGTGCGCGGCCTGCGGATCCTGCTCGATCGCGAGGCAGACTCGCGCCACGCCCGGGGTGTAGATGTCGCGCAGCACCTGCAGCGTGTTGATCGGCAGGCTCGCCACCGTCCTGATCTTGCCGCCGCGATGCCGATTGAACACCCGATCGGACTTGCCGATGAAGCGCGCCGTCGGCAGCCGCCCGATCCGCTCGTAGAGGCTCCGGTCCGCCTCCTCGTCCATCTCGAGCGTGATCTCCCAGAGCGTGCGTCCCTGGGCGCGCCTCAGGGCCGTGAGGTGCTCGATGGTGAGTCCCGCTTCCGCGATCACCTGCAGCACCTTGGCGAGGCTTCCCGGCTGATGGATCGTCTCGACGATCAGGATCTCCGGTATCTTCATGATGGCTGAACGCTTCCTGAACGGCTGCCGCGGGGGCGGGGGCGGAAGGGTAGCAGCGCCGTGACGCGCGAGCCAAGGTCGGGCACTATCCTATGCAACGCTCAGCCGGAGACCGCCCCGTGGCCCCATCGCCCCCGTCAGACCCCCTCGACCTCTATGACCTCGCCGCCTCCCTTGCGGAGGAAGAGCGCATGGTGCAGGAGTCGGTGCGGCGGCTGGTCGATGACAAGGTGCTGCCGATCATCCGCGAGTGCTTCGAGCAGCATCGCTTCCCGCGCGAGCTGGTGCCCGAGCTCGCCTCGCTCGGACTGTTGGGATCGTCGCTGAGCGGGTACGGCTGCGCGGGGCTCAATGCCATGTGCTACGGGCTGATCTGCCAGGAGCTCGAGCGGGGAGATTCCGGCATCCGCAGCTTCGTTTCCGTGCAGTCCTCGCTCGTCATGTACCCGATCCATGCGTACGGGTCGCAGGAGCAGAAGCAGCGCTTCCTGCCGCGCATGGCGCGGGGCGAGCTGATCGGCTGCTTCGGCCTCACCGAGCCGCACGGCGGCTCGGACCCCGCGAGCATGAAGACTCACGCGCGCCGGGACGGCTCGGACTGGGTATTGAGCGGCTCGAAGATGTGGATCACCAACGGATCGATCGCGGACGTCGCGGTGATCTGGGCCCAGACCGACGAGGGCATCCGCGGCTTTCTCGTCGAGCGGGGCACCCCGGGATTCAGCGCGCCGGAGATCGAGCGCAAATTCTCGCTGCGCGCCTCGGTCACCTCGGCGCTCTTTCTCGATCAGGTGCGCGTGCCGAAGGAGAGCGTGCTGCCGGACGCCGTGGGCCTCAAGGGGCCCCTCTCCTGCCTGACGCAGGCGCGCTTCGGCATCGCCTGGGGCGTCATCGGCGCCGCCCAGGCCTGCCTCGCCGAGCTCATCGAGTACACGGCCTCGAGGGTGCTCTTCGGCCGGGCGCTCGCCGAGAATCAGGCGATCCAGATCCGCCTCGCCGACATGGCGCGCCGGATCACCGCGGCCCAGCTCTACGCCCTCGAGCTCGCGCGGATGAAGGACCGCGGCGCCATGCGCCCCTTGCACGTCTCGCTCGCCAAGTGGAACAACTGCCGCATGGCGCTCGATATCGCGCGCGACTGCCGCGACATGTTGGGAGGCGCCGGCATCAGCGCCGAGCACGCCCCGATCCGCCACATGCTCAACCTGGAGAGCGTGATCACGTACGAGGGCACCGAGACCATCCATCAGCTCACGGTGGGCCGCGCCCTCACCGGGCGCGACGCCTTCTGAGCCGCGGTCGCCGGCGGACATGAAACGGCTCGTTGCCATCGTCGAGGACGAACCGGCCATACGCGACAACTACGCCGCGGCGTTCACGCGCGAGGGCTACCTCGTGCGTGCCTACGCCAATCGCGAGCAGGCCATGGCCGCCTTCTCCGCGCGCCTGCCGGACCTCGCCGTGATCGACATCTCGCTCGAGGACGAGCCGGAGGGCGGCTTCGAGCTGTGCCGCCACCTGCGCGCGCTGTCGGCGGAGCTGCCCATCATCTTTCTCACGGCGCGCGATACCGAGCTCGATGCGGTTTCCGGCCTGCGCCTCGGCGCGGACGATTTCCTCACCAAGGACCTCTCGCTCGCGCACCTCATCGCGCGGGTCAACGCGCTCTTTCGACGCGTGGATGCGCTGCGCCGGCCGGGCGAGGAGAGTCAGGTCGTGCGCCGCGGTCCGCTGACGCTCGATGCCGAGCGCATGCGCGTCGAGTGGGACGGCCGCGTGGTGCTGCTGTCGCTCACCGAGTTCTGGATCGTGCACGCCCTCGCGCGTCATCCCGGTCATGTCAAGAACCGCCAGCAGCTCATGGACGCGGCCAGCGTGGTGCTCGACGACAACACGATCACCTCGCACGTGAAGCGCATACGGCGCAAGTTCCAGGCGATCGACCCGGAATTCGACGCGGTGCAGACGGTCTACGGCATGGGCTACCGCTGGGTGGAATAGCCGCCGATGTCGCTGCGACTGAAGCTTCTGCTCCTCGGGCTCGCCACACTCGTGCTGCCCTGGGAGGGCATCCGCTATGCGCGCGAGATGGAATCGGCGCTGCGCACGAGCGAGCAGCACGCGCTGCAGGCGGTCGCCGAGACGATCGCCGCATCGCTCCAGGGCCGCGGCGGTCTGCTCTACCGCGACTCCGGCGCGCCGCCCGCGGGCGCGGGGCCGTACGACCTCGCCCCCGTGGCGCTCACGGCCGCGCCCTACATCGACGGCTATCCCGACGACTGGCCGGCTGCCGCGGCGGCCTGGCGCCGCTACGGCAACGGGCGGCATCGCATGCGCATCCTGACGGGCGTCTATCGGCGGATGCTGTACGTGCTGCTCGAGGTTCACGACCCCCACCTGGTGTTCGATGCGCCCGGCAACCCGCTCGACACCGCCCGGATCGGCGATCGCATCTGGATCGGATACGCGAATCCGCTGGGCGAGCAGCGGCAGGTCTTCCTCGCGCTCACCGCTCCGGGCTCGCTCATCGCGCGACGCATCGAGGCCGGCAGGTACGGCCGCGAGACGGCCGTGGTCGACCCGCGGGTCGTGGGCGCGCTCGAGCCGCACCCGGGCGGCTACGACGTCGAGCTGGCCATGCCGCTGTCGATGATCGGCGGTGAGTTCGGGGTGGAGATCGACGACCGCGACCGGCGCGGGGCCGCCCCGCGCAGCTATGGGAGCCTGCGCAGCGACGACCTGCGCACGCGCGGCAGACTCATCGTCGCCTCGCCGGAGCTGACACCGTATCTCGCGCAGTTCATGCAGCCTGGGCTGAAGATCGCCGTCAGGACGCCCGCGGGATCGGTGCTCGCCCAGTCGGATGAGCTGGCCGTCCCCGGGGTGCTCACGCCCGAGCCCGGCATCCTGACGCAGATCTATCGTCGATTCGTCGACCGCCGCTCCGAGCCGCCCTACATCGCCGCGCGCGCCCCGATCTTCGACTCCGCTCACGGCAGGGTGCTCGGTGAGCTCGAGGTGACCCAGGCGGCCAACCGCTGGGAGGCACTGCGCGATCGAGCCCTGACCCGCATGCTCAACCTGACGCTCACGATCAGCCTGCTCGCGTTCATCCTGATCTTCGCGTTCGCGGCTCGTCTCGCCATCCGTCTGTCGCGGCTGCGCCGCGCGAGCGAGTCGGCGCTCACGCGCGACGGGCTGGTGACGGCGTTCCCGGAGACCGCCGCCCCGGACGAGCTCGGCGATGTGGCGCGGGGCTTCTCGCGGCTGCTCGCGCGAGTGAACGAGTACACCGGATACCTGCGCACGCTCGCGGGCAAGCTGGCGCACGAGATCCGCACGCCGCTCACCATCGTGCGCTCCTCGCTCGAGAACCTGGAATCGGAGGACGTTTCACCGGCCGCGCGCCAGTATCTCGAGCGCGCACGGCAGGGAAGCGACCGGCTCAACGCCATTCTGATCGCGATGGGCGCGGCGACCCGGGTGGAGGAGGCGATCGGGAACGCCGAGCGAACCCGTTTCGACCTGACGCCCGTCGTGGCCTCGGCGGTGGGCTCGTATCGCATCGCCTTTCCGCAGCGCCGCTTCACGGCCGAGCTTGCGAGCGGGCTGACCGAGATCGAAGGCGCGCCGGACCTGATCGTGCAGCTTCTCGACAAATTCATCGACAATGCCGTGGACTTCAGCCCCGAAGGCGCCACGATCACGGTCCGTCTGAGGCAGGATCAGGACAGCGCCGTCCTCGAGGTCGACAACCCCGGACCGCCGCTCGCACCCGAGGGCCGAGCCCGGCTGTTCGAGTCGCTCTGGCAGTCGAGACGGGGCGGCGAGGGCGACGCCCGGCCGCATTTCGGCCTCGGACTCTATATCGTGCGCCTCATCGCCGAGTATCACGGCGGCTGGGCGTCGGCAGAGGACCTGCCCGGCGGGACGGGGGCGCGCTTCAGCGTCCGGCTGCCTCTCGCCGAAGCCCGTTTGTTGCCCAATTGCAACGACAAAATCAAGCTGGAATCGGCATAATCTGGCTGAGAGAGCCACGGGTGATGCGCCGGCGCAAAACCCAGCGGAGGACGATTCAAGCAGAAATCCGGATGATCGACGCGGGCACGGGTATGGCAGCCGCACCTTTTTTCGCGGCTGTCAGGAACGACCGAGCGCGTGTACCGACACGCGGGCCTTTGAGATTGGGCCGGAGTGCAAGCTCCAGCGTTTCAGCCGACCAGATAGTTGCCCGTGACGCTGAAAGCTGACAGCGGTCCACCGGGTCATCACGCGCGAAAACTCCAGCCCGCCGTATCACCGGCGGGCTTTTTTCATGGGCCCGAAGTCGGCTTCGCCGCTTTGGGCGGGTCAAGCCCCCGCGCCGACTTCGCACTCGCCGGCAAAGAGCGTGGCTGCGGCGGTATCAGCCTACGCCGAGGTAGCCGAGGATGCCTTTGGCGGCCTCGCGCCCCTCGAACACGGCGGTGACCACCAGGTCCGAGCCGCGCACCATGTCGCCGCCGGCGAAGACCTTCGGGTTCGCCGTCTGGAAGGGAGCCGGGGCCGGCGCCACGCGCACTCTGCCGCCCGGATGCAGCGCGATGCCATGCTGCGCGAGCCACGACGGCGGGCTCGGCAGAAAGCCGAAGGCGACGATCACCGCCTCCGCGGCCACCACCCGCTCGGAATCGGGTATGGCTTCGGGAATGCGCCGGCCGCGCGCATCGGGCGCCCCGGGGCGGGTGGCGATGAGCTTGACTCCCTCCACCCGCTCCGCGCCCACGATCTCGATCGGCTGAGTGTTGAAGAGGAACTCGACTCCTTCCTCGCGGCTGTTCCGGTAATCGCGCCGCGAGCCCGGCAGGTTGACCTCGTCGCGCCGATAGGTGCAGGTGACCGATGCCGCCCCCTGTCGGATGGCGGTACGATTGCAGTCCATGCCGGTGTCGCCGCCCCCCAGGACGACGACGCGGCGGCCGCGCATGTCGATGAGCGCCTCGGGCGGATCGAGCCCGAGCTCGCGCCTGATGTTGGAAGTGAGGTACGGCAGCGCTTCGTACACTCCCGGCAGATCCTCGCCCGGAAAGCCGCCCCGCACGGAGGAATACGTGCCCATGCCGAGGAACACCGCGTCGTAGTCATCGAGCAGCCGCTCGAAGCCGATGTCGGTCCCGACCTCGACGCCCAGCCGAAACTCGACGCCCATCCCCTCCATGAGCTCGCGCCGGCGCTCGACCACCTCTTTCTCGAGCTTGAACGGCGGGATGCCGAACGTGAGCAGTCCGCCGATGCGCGGGTACCGGTCGAACACCACGGGCGTCACGCCCCCGCGAGCCAGCACATCCGCGCAGCCGAGACCGGCAGGCCCCGCCCCGACGACCGCGACGCGCCGTCCGGTGGCGACCACGCCCGACATGTCCGGTCGCCAGCCGGCCTTGAGCGCCTCATCGGTGATGAACTTCTCGATCGCGCCGATCGTCACCGCCCCCAGGCCGTCGGCGAGCGTGCAGGCGCCCTCGCACAGCCGGTCCTGAGGGCAGATCCGGCCGCAGACCTCCGGCAGCGAGTTGGTCTTGTGCGAAAGCTCAGCGGCCTCGAACAGATTCCCCTCCTCGATCAGCTTCAACCAGTTGGGAATGTAGTTGTGCACCGGGCACTTCCACTCGCAGAACGGATTGCCGCACGAGAGGCACCGCCCGGCCTGTTGGGCCGCGATCGCGGTGTCGTAGGGAGCGTAGATCTCCCGGAAGGAGCCGATGCGCGCCTCGAGCGGGAGCTTCCCCGGGTCGGTGCGCGGCAGTTCGAGGAATTGCAGGTTCTTGTCGGGCACGGAAGTGTTCTGCGGTGGTGGGAAGCCGGCTCAGGCGGCGCGGCGCAGGTCCTCGATCAACGTGTCGATCGAGGCGGCCTTGGGCTTGACCAGCCAGAATTTGCCGATGAAGGTGCGAAGATCCGCAAGGATCTCCTCGCCCCAGGGGCTCGCGGTTTCTGCGACGTGCTCCCCGAGCAGCCCCTCGAGGTGTTGCACGTGCGATTGCATCGACTCGGGGTGCAGCCGGCTGATGTCGATGAGCTCGTGGTTGTAGCGGTCGACGAAATCGCGCTCGAGATCGAGCACGTACGCGAAACCGCCGGTGAAGCCGGCGCCGAAATTGACGCCCGTGCGTCCGAGCACGCACACCACGCCACCGGTCATGTACTCGCAGCAGTGATCCCCGGCTCCCTCGATCACCGCGGCCGCGCCCGAGTTGCGCACCGCGAAGCGCTCTCCGCCGACGCCGGCGGCGTACAGCCGGCCCCCGGTCGCGCCATAGAGGCAGGTATTGCCCATGATGATGGTCTCGCGCGCGCGGTAGCGCGCCGCGCGCGGGGGCACCAGCACGATCTTGCCCGCGGCCATGCCCTTGCCGACGTAGTCGTTGGCCTCGCCCTCGAGGTGCAGATGCAGCCCGCCCGCGTTCCATACGCCGAGACTCTGACCCGCGTGCCCGGTGAGCCGCACCGTCACCGCCGCGCCCTCCATGCCGTAGTTGCCCCAGCGCCGCGCGATCTCGCCGGAGAGCCGGGCGCCGATGGCGCGGTCGAAATTGCGCAGGTCGTAGCGCCACTCCCCGCCCGACCGGGCCTCGATGGCCGGCAGGATGTCGCGCACCATGCGCTCGGCGAGCTCGCCGCGGTCGAAGGGAGCGTTGGACGGCTCGACGCAGAACTGCGGCGCATCCTCGGCGAGGCCCGCGGTCGAGAGCATGGGCGCGAGGTCGAGCTTGCGCTGCTTGGGAGTCTCGCCCTCGAGGAGCGTGAGGTATTCGG
>JAKAZP010000052.1 GCA_021815905.1 Pseudomonadota bacterium
GGTAGGCGATGCCGAAGGCGATCCCGGCGAGGAAGAGCCGCTCGTAGACCTGCGCGTAGGCGGTGATCCCCGTCCGCGCGCTCGATGCGGTGAAGGTCGCGATCCAACCCGACAGCTGATAGGCGAGCGCGATTCCGAAGAACCACCCGCCCATCGCGAGCGAGGCTTCCTCGGGGGCCGCGAGCAAGCCGACCAGCGAGAAGCCGATGGGATTGATCGCGAGCTCCCCGATGGTCTGCAGCCAGTAGCAGCCGGCGAGCACGCCCCAGCCGACCTTGCCATCGGCCGCCGTGGCATGACGGATCGCCCAGACGACGAGGCCATAGCTCGCCGCGATGAGCAGCAGCCCGATGCCGAACTTGCGCGGCGTGGAAGGATCCCGCCCCCGCCGCCCGAGCCACGGCCAGAGAATCGCGAGCAGCGGCGCGAACAGCAGGATGTAGAGCGGGTTGGCGGACTGGAACAGGGTGTAGTCGAAGGGCTCGTTGACGAAGTCGCGGGCGAAGAAGTTGAGCGAAGTGACCCCCTGGAAGCTCAGCGTCCAGAAGAGCACGAGCGCGAGGAACAGCGCGAGCAGGGCGAGGTAGCGCCGCGTCTGGATGCGATCGCGGCGGCGGATGCAGCTCACGATGAAATAAAGCACCAGCAGCCCCACGAGCGCGTACATCGCGGCCCGGAGAATCTCCGGCCGGGAGAGCAGGAGCGCCGTCGGCACGAGGAGGACGGCCATTCCAGCCAGCACGGCGAGCACCGCGCGCGAGCGCGAGCCCTCCCCGACGCTCGGCACCATGCCTCGCAGCTTGTGGTGGCGCCACTGGAATACCAGCGCCGCGAGCGCCATGCCCACCGCGGCGGCGAGAAATCCCGCGCGATATCCGAACCGGCGTCCGGCCCAGTCCGCGCAGATGAAGGGAGCGATGAAGGCGCCGAAGTTGATGGCGAGATAGAACAGCGTGTAGCCGCCCCCGCGACGGGGATCCGACGAGCCGTAGTTGCGTCCGATCAGCACGGGCAGCGGCACGTTGAGCCCCGAGGAGAGCGCGAACGCGGCCATGCCGATCTCGAAGCCGAGGAGGCCCGGCAGCGCCATCAGCACCAGCGACACGGTGCTGAGCCAGAGGGAAAGAAGCAGTGACAGCGCCTCGCCGAGCACCTTGTCCGCGAGGAAGCCGCCGACGATCGGCGTCGCGTACATGAGCGCGAGGAACCCGCTGGTGAGCAGGTCCGCGTGGCGCTCGGCGGCCGCCGCGCCGAGACCGGCGAAGAAACTCTGGGCGATGTAAGGCGCGATGAAGGCGCGAAAGCCGTAGAAGCCGAAGTTCATCCAGACGGTGACCACGAGCAGCATCCACAGCTGCCGCGGATGACCCCACCGCTGCTGCGCCGGGACGCCTTCACCCCCGAGCGCGACTTCGGCGCTCACGGGCGCATCCTCCCGCGCCCCGCGAATCGTTGGGCCGGCGCCCGCGCGGTTGGTCTCGCACGCGAGCGCGCATCGACCGGCCCCGAGCGCCGCGGCAAGTCTGATTTCATCACGCGGGTTGTATAACACATCGGGAGCGCGAGGCGCGAGGCGCGAGGGAGCGCGCGCGCCGATGCGCGCGTTCGTCGGCCGCGCCCCGCCCGATCGACGACCATCCGGCGGTGCAGGCGCGCTGGCCGCCGCCGCTGTACCGCACGAGCGGCGAAGCCGACTCCCTCCTCAAGCCGCGGCTCGCCGAGGCAAGCGCCTCCGGCACGGCCCAGGGCGACGCTCGGCGGTTTACCGCGAGGGGTACCGGGAGCGCCCGAACCGTGATGGAATACACCCCGAGGCGGATACCCCGCCGGCACGAGCGCGACGCGCCCGGGAGAGCAATTCATGGCCGAGGACCACTACGACCTGATCGTCATCGGCAGCGGTCCCGGCGGCGCCTCTCTCGCGCATCGTCTCGCGCCCACGGGCAAGCGCATTCTCATGCTCGAGCGCGGCGACTTCCTGCCGCGCGAGCGCGCCAACTGGAGCGCCCAGACGGTGTTCATCGAGGCGCGCTACCAGGCGAAGGAGACCTGGTACGGGCGGGATGGCCGCACGTTCAGCCCCGGTCTGCACTACTTCGTCGGCGGCAACTCCAAGGTGTACGGCGCGGCGCTGCTGCGGCTGCGCGAGCGCGACTTCGAAGCCGTGCAACACCACGACGGCCTCTCCCCCGCCTGGCCGCTGAAGTACGACGTGTTCGAGCCCTACTACGACGCGGCCGAGCAGCTCTTCCAGGTGCATGGCGCGCGGGGCGAGGATCCGCTCGAGCCGCCTTCGAGCCTCCCCTATCCGCATCCGCCCGTCGCGCACGAGCCGGAGGTCGAGCGCCTCGCCGAGACTTTCCGCCGCTCGGGTCTGCACCCCTTCCACCTCCCGCTCGGCATCCGGCTCGATGAGCGCAACGGCGTCGCCACCCGCACCAGCGTCTGCATCCGCTGCGACGCCTTCGACGGCTTTCCCTGCCTGTTGAACGGCAAGGCCGACGCGGAGGTGATGTGCATCCATCCGCTGCTCGCCCGGCATCCCAACTTCACGTTGCTCACCAACGCGTACGTGGAGCGGCTCGAGACCGACGCCGGCGGCCGGGCGGTGCGCGCGGTGAGCGTGCTGCGCAACGGGGTGCGCGAGCGGTACTCGGCCGACATCGTCGTGGTCGCCTGCGGCGCGCTGTCCTCGGCCCTGCTGCTGCTGCGCTCCGCGAGCGACAAGCACCCGAAGGGGCTCGCCAACGGCTCCGATCAGGTCGGGCGCAACTATGTCCGCCACAGGATGAGCGTGCTGATGGCCTTGCTCAAGCAGCCGAACACGACGGTGTTCCAGAAGACCCTCGCCTCGAGCGACTACTACTTCGGCGCGGACGACTGGGAGTATCCGCTCGGTCTCATCCAGATGTGCGCAACCGCCCATCCCGAGCAGATTCGCGGCGAGACGCTTCCCGACTGGCACCAGTGGCTGCCATCGTGGCCGTTCGAGAAGATTGCGGCGCACTCGTTGAACTTCTGGCTGCAGACCGAGGACATCCCGCGACCGGACAATCGCATCCACTACGAGGGCGGTAAGGTCGTGCTCGATGTGACGGAGACCGGCGTCGAGGCCCACCAGAGGCTGCGCACGAAGCTCGAGCGGCTGATGAGCGCGCACGGCGCCCATCCGATCCTGATCGAGCGCAAGCTCTTCTTCGGCAAGAACATCCCGATCGGCGGCACGGCCCATCAGGCCGGCACCGCGCGCTTCGGCACCGATCCGAGGAGTTCCGTCCTCGACCTGAACTGCAAGGCGCACGAGCTCGACAATCTCTACCTCGCCGATGCGAGCTTCTTTCCCTCCATCGGAGCGGTGAATCCGACACTCACCATCATCGCGAACGCGCTGCGCGTCGCCGATCACATCCGGGAGCGGCTGCGCTCATGACCGCCGTCGCGATCGCCGTGCGCTGCCTGCTCGTCGTGCTGTTCTTTCCCTTCAGCGCGCTCGACAAGATCCTGAACTTCGAGGGCGCCGTGGGCCAGGCTCAGGAGATGTTCCGGCCCCGGCCGCTCGCGGCCCTGGTGATCCTCTCGGGTCTCGCGATCGAGATCCTCGGTCCGCTCGCGATCCTCACCGGCTTCGCCGATCGCCTGGGAGCGCTCGTGCTCGCGGCCTACTGCGCCGCCACCGCGGTGCTGTTCAAGCGTTTCTGGCGGCCGGGGGATTTCTGGCGTCGCGGCTCGAGCAAGGGGCGCGACCTCTTCTGGGACTTCCTCAAGAATCTCTCACTCGCCGGGGGCTTTCTCCTGATCCTCGTCGGCTTCAACGGCGCGGGCCTGCACCGGTTCCTCGAGCACCCCCTGGGCTCCACGCACCCGTATTCGCTCTCGCGCTGAAGGCCGCCCGCATGTCCCCGAGCTCCGAGCGCCCCACCATCCCGTACTGGCATCTCTGGACGGATGAGAACGGCGTGAGCCATCAGAGCCGGTGCGCGCTCACGGAATGGGAGCTGAAGGGGATCGGCAATGCCGCGCCGCAGTGGAACGATGCCCAGGCGCGCAGCGAGGCGACCGTGGTGTTCACGGTGCAACCGGTCGGCTGGGTCGGGGAGTGGCACGAGAATCCCGCGCCGCAGTGGATCGTGGTGCTCTCGGGGCGGTGGTGGATCGAGTCGATGGATGGCACGCGCATCGAGCAGGGACCGGGTGAGTTCTCCCTCGGCGAGGATCAGGACTGCCGCGCCGACTCCGCCGGCCGCAAGGGTCACCGCTCCGGCACCCTCGGCGGGCAGCCCGCAGTCCTCATGACCGTGCGCCTGCACGTTCCGCCCGCGCGCCGCCCCTGTCACGCGCGATGAGCGACTTCGAGATCCTCGCCGAGGAGTTCAGGGCGTGCGTGTTGCCCAGCGCGCCGCTCGAGAGACTGGCCGAGGGCTGTCGCTGGCTCGAGGGTCCGGTGTGGTTCGCCGATCTCGATTGCCTGCTGGTGAGCGATGTGCCGAACGACCGGATCCTGCGCTGGAGCGAATCGGGCGGGATGTCGGTGTTCCGGCAGCCCTCCGGCTTCGCCAACGGGCACACCCGCGATCGCGAGGGACGGCTCCTCGGCTGCTCGCACCGCAATCGCTGCGTCACGCGCACCGAGTACGACGGCTCGATCACCGTGCTCGCCGGGCGCTATCGCGGCAAGCGCCTGAACTCCCCGAACGACATCGTCTGCAAGTCCGACGGCACGATCTGGTTCAGCGACCCGCATTACGGCATCAACACCGACTACGAAGGCGGCAAGCAGGCGCCGGAGCTGCCGGCGAACCTCTACCGGCTCGATCCGCGCAGCGGCGAGCTGACCGTGGTGGCGGACGATTTCCAGGGCCCGAACGGCCTGTGCTTCTCCCCCGATGAGCGGCTGCTGTACGTCGCCGAAAGCGGCCTGCAGTTCGCGCCGGATCCCGCGCAGCACATCCGCGTGTTCGATGTCGCATCGGACGGCGCCACGCTGTGCCGCCCACGGGTGTTCCACAAGGTCTCGCCGGGCTTTGCCGACGGCCTGCGGTGCGATGAAGCCGGACGCATCTGGAGCAGCGCCGGCGACGGCGTTCACTGCATCGCCCCCTCCGGGGAGCTGCTCGGGAAGATCCGAGTCCCGGCGACCGTGGCCAATCTCACCTTCGGTGGACGCAATCGCAGCCGCCTCTTCATCTGCGGCTCGCAGGCGCTGTTCGCGATCTACCTCAACGTCCGCGGGGCCCAGCACCCTTGATCGCCCGCGCCGAACGCCTGCTGCGCGTCAGCCTCACGGTCCGGGATCTGAAGCGAATGGAGCGCTTCTACCGCGACGCCTTCGGCTTCGCGCGGGTGAGCGAGGGCGAGCTCGGCGAGGCCATGCTCGCGCTGTTGGGTGCGCCGGGGGCGAGCGCGCGCTCATCGCTCCTGCGTCTCGGACGGCAGAGTCTCGAGCTGGTGCAATTCGACCCGCCGGGCCTGCCCTACCCGAGCGGCGGGCGCGCGCGGGACCCGTGGTTCCAGCACATCGCCCTCGTCGTGGCCGACATGGACGCCGCCTGCGAGCGGCTGCGGCGGCTGCCGATCACGCCGATCAGCGACGGCGGACCGCAGCGCCTGCCGCCCTCGGCCGGCTCGGTGGTCGCATTCAAATTTCGTGATCCCGAGGGCCATCCGCTCGAGCTCATCCACTTTCCCGCGGGAACCGGCGACCCCATCTGGCGCGAGCCCTCGCGGGAGCTCTTTCTCGGATTCGATCACTCCGCCATCGTGGCGGGCGATGCCGCGCGCAGCCGCCGGTTCTACCGCTCGCAGCTCGGCTTCTCCGAATCGTCCCGCTCGCGGAACTGCGGGCCCGAGCAGGAGCGGCTCGATGGCGAGCCCGAGGACGGGGTCGATGTCATCGGGCTCGCGCCGGCGGCGGCCGCCACCCCGCACCTCGAGCTCCTCGGCTACCGCCCCGTCGATACGGCGCTCGGGCGGGCTCGGACCGACGTGCGCGATGCCGCCTCGGCGCGGCTCGTGCTCGAAGTCAGTCATCTCGCCGAAGGCCTCGGCACTCGCCTCGAGGACGGCTCCCTCGGCGCGCAACGGCTCGACCCCGACGGACACCGGCTGCTGCTGATCGAGCCGTAGGCGCTCGCGACTCAGCGCGTGGCGGAGGTCCCGGACGCTCGCTGGTGTACCGGCCCGCGCACGCTCGCCAGGTTGTGCGCGGTGTTGATGAGGGCGAGATGCGAGAACGCCTGCGGGAAGTTGCCGAGCTGGCGCCTGGCGCTCGGGTCATACTCCTCGGCGAGCAGCCCCAGATCGTTGCGCAGCGCCAGCAGCCGCTCGAAGAGCGCCCGAGCCTCTGCGAGCCGGCCCTGCAGGATGTAGTTATCCGCCAGCCAGAAGCTGCAGGCGAGAAAGACGCCCTCCCCGGGGGGCAGGCCATCGGCGCCCGAGCCCGTGTCGTAACGCAGCACGAATCCATCGTGCAGGAGCTCCTGCTCGATGGCCGCGACGGTGCCGCGCACGCGCGGGTCATCGGGCGGCAGGAAGCCCACCATCGCGATCAGCAGCAGGCTCGCATCCAGGGTGTCGCTGCCGTAGGACTGCACGAACGAGTTGCGACTCGCATCGAAGCCCTTCCGGCACACGTCCCGATGGATCTCGTCGCGGATTGCACGCCAGCGCTCGAGCGGCCCCTCGAGCCCGAAGTCCTCGATCGAGCGCACCGCGCGATCGAATGCCACCCACGCCATGACCTTCGAGTGCGTGAAGTGCTTGCGCCCGCCGCGCACTTCCCAGATGCCGTCGTCGGGCTGCTGCCAGATGGCCGCGAGATGCTCGATGAGCTCGGTCTCGAGTCCCCAGCTCGCCGCGTGTTCCGCCAGTCCCGAGCGCCGCGCCGCGTAAAGCGCATCGAGCACCTCGCCATAGACATCGAGCTGCACTTGCTCGGAGGCCTGGTTGCCGATGCGCACCGGGCTCGAGCCTTCGTATCCGGGCAGCCAGGGAACCTCGTGCTCGGTCAGGCGGCGCTCGCCGGCGAGGCCATACATGATCTGCAGGTCCCCGGGGCTGCCCGCCACCGCCCGCAGCAGCCACTCGCGCCACGCCCGCGCCTCCTCGAGAAACCCCGACTCCATCAGCGCATAGAGCGTGAGCGTCGCGTCCCTCAACCAGCAGAATCGGTAATCCCAGTTGCGCGGTCCGCCGATCTGCTCCGGGAGCGAGGTGGTCGGCGCCGCCACGATGCCGCCGGTGTCGGGATGGGCGAGTGCCTTGAGCGTGATGAGCGAGCGCAGCACCGACCCGGCCCACTCCCCGCCGCGCTGCCCGAACGATCCGGCCCACCGCGACCAGAACGCCTCGGCCCCGGCAAGGAGCGCGGCCGCGCTCTGCGAGGCCGGCGGGGAGCGATAGGAGCGATTCCAGGTGAGGACGAACCGCACCTCCTCACCCGCGCCGACCGTGAGCTCCCCGACCGTCTGCAGGCTCTCCCCCTTCAGCGGTACCGGAGTCTCGAGCGTCAGCCGGTCGGGACCCGCGATGAACTCGAGCCTGCCGTCGGGCTGTCGGGACACCCACGGCACCGTCGAGCCGTACTCGAACCGCACGGCGAGTTCGCTGCGCATCCTGACGCGGCCCTCGAGGCCGCGCACCAAGCGCACGAGGTGCGCCTCCCGATCGTCACCGGCCATGAAATCGACGACCCGCACCCGCCCCTCGGCCGTGTCGAAATCCGTCTCGAGGATCAGCGTGTCATCGCGGTAGCGGCGGCTGCCGCCGCGGGCGCCATCGGCCGGCGCGATCGACCAGCGGCCGTGACGAGGCTCACCGAGCAGCGCCGCAAAACACGCCTCGCTGTCGAAGCGCGGCATGGCGAGCCAGTCGATCGAGCCGTTGCGCCCGACGAGGGCCGCGCAGCGGCAATTGCCGATGAGCGCGTAATCTTCGATGCGTGCGGGCACGCGCGCAGCCACGGACCGGGCCGTCAGCCGCCGGTCGCGAAACCCGGATAGAGCGTCATGCCGCCGTCGATGAACAGCGTCGTCCCCACCACGTAGTCGGAATGATCGGAGGCGAGCCAGACCGCGGCGCGCGCAATGTCCTCGGGCTCGCCGATCCGCCCGTAGGGCACGAGCGTCATCAGGCTCGCGTACGCCTGCGGCGTGTTCCAGGCGGCGGTGTTGATGGGCGTGCGGATCGCCCCCGGGGCGATGGCATTCACGCGGATGTGATGCGGCGCGAGCTCCTGCGCCATGCTCTCCATGAGCAGCTTGATGCCGCCTTTGGAGCTCGCGTAATTGGCGTGTCCTCCCCAGGGGATCACCTGATGCACCGAGCTCATGCAGATGATCTTGCCGGCCGCGCACGAGACCGAGGGAACGATCCCGCGGCGCAGGAACTCCCGCACCGCCTCGCGCGAGCACAGGAACTGTCCGGTCAGGTTCACGCTCAGCACCTTGTTCCACTGCTCGAGCGTCATGTCCTTGAAAGCCGAATCGCGCTGCAGCCCCGCATTCGCGACCAGGATGTCGATGGTGCCGAACCGCTCGCGCATGCTCTGAAACATGGCGACGACCTGCTCCTCCGAGGAGACGTCGGCCTTGTAGGCGGCCCCGAGAGCCCCGCTCGCCCGGATCTCCTCGACGACCGCATTCGCCGCCTCATCGCCCACCACGTAGTTGACCATGACATCGGCGCCGGCCTGCGCGAGACCGATCGCGACGCCCCGCCCGATGCCGGAGTTCGCGCCGGTGACGAGCGCCTTCTGTCCGGCGAGGAGCTTGTGGGGCGTCAGCGCCGGGGCCGTCGAGGCGGCGGGCGAATGCGGCGGTATGGGCATGAGCGGACTCCCGGAGCGAAGAGTGTATGGGGGCAAATACGCCGATGAAGATACCAATACGGTACCGGGGGTTCCAGTGTGCGCGGCGCGCGCACACCGCATCGCACGCACGTCGCGCCGCGCTCCATTCCAACGCCCAAGGCCCCGCTCGGCCCCCGCCGTCGATTCGAGCGCCGGCCATTCGGCCACGAGCCGTCCGCGGCTGCGACGCTCGCGCGCGGTCAGCCCCCCGCGGCGGCAGTGCTGATGAATGCGTCGATGTTGCGGGCAAGCTTGGGCAGCACGGCGGGATTCAGGTAAAGCATGTGCCCGACGGAGTAGTAGTACTCGTGGATGTTGCCGTCGAGCTTCGGCGGCAGTCCCATGTGAGCGATGGTGTAGTTCGTGGCGAAGAACGGGGTCGCCATGTCGAACCAGCCGTTGTTGAGCATGAGCTGCATTCCGGGGTCGTTGCTCATCGCCCGCGCGAGCGCCGGCGCCACGTTGAGCACCCTGGCGAGGCTCTTGTCGCTTCCCACTCCCTCGGTGAGCGCGCCGAGCGGCGGCCGGTAGCGGCCCCAGTCCCAGGCCCTGAACGCGCCGGCGCTGGTCTGCACGTAGAGCCGATCCGAGTGGTAGTCGAGCCCCTGCTGCAGGTAGTCGTCGAAGCTCGCGGTCAACGCGCCCCAGATGGCGGTGGTGGAAGCGCCGGCGGCCGAGTTGCCCGATGCCGGCTCGAGCGGCTCGAGCTCCGGCGTGCTGAAGCGGCCGTCGTAGCGTCCGGTGCTGTGGCCGTTGACGAGCACGTGCCGCTGGAACACCGAGAGCGGAATGCGCAGGTCCGCCTCGAGCCACAGCGATGCCGGCAGGCCGGTGTACGCGGCGAGCCGGGCGGCGATCCGCTCCTTTTGCGCCTCCGGCAGCGCCGCGCCCGCGAACAGCGCCCGGGCGTACGCCCCGCCCGCGAACTGCTCCACCTGCTGCACGAATGCCGGCAACTGCGGCGGCCGGGGATTGATCCGGTGGTGGTACCAGGCCACCGCGGCGTAGGACGGCAGATACAGCTCATAGGGCAGATCGTTGCCCGGCGTGTTGTTCAGGGTCTCGAAGTCGAGCACCGTCGAGCAAAGAATCACCCCATCGAGGTAGAAGCCGTCGTGCACCAGGTGCTGCGCCAGCACCGCCGAGCGCGTCGTGCCGTAACTCTCCCCGAGGAGGAACTTCGGCGATTCGAACCGGTGGTTCTGCTGGAGGTAGCGCTCGATGAACTGGCTGAACGCGCTCGCATCGCCGTCGATGCCGTAGAACATCCGGGGCTTTCCGGCGCCGACGATGCGGCTGTAGCCGGTGCCCATGGCGTCGATGAACACGAGGTCGGTGGCCTTGAGGATGCTGTCCTCGTTGGGAACCAGGCGATAGGGCGGCTGCTCGGCCTGGATCTGTCCGGGCGCCGGCCAGTCGATGCGCCGGGGCCCGAAGCCTCCGACATCGACGAGCGCGGAGGCGAAGCCCGGTCCGCCGTTGTAGGCGAAGGTGATCGGCCGCCTGCCCTCATCGCGCACACCGTCCCGGATATAGGCGATGTAGAACATGCTGCCGGTCGGCTTGCCGGCCTTGTTCGTGAGGATGATCGTTCCGGCCGTCGCGGTGTAGTCGATGCGCGTGCCGTCGATCGTCACGCTCGCGTGGGTGACCGACTTGCGCGCGCTCGGGACCGCCGGCGCTTGCCGCGGCTCGGGTTTCGCGGCCGCGGCATGCAGCGCGGGAGCGAGGGCCAGCGTGGTGCCGGCGAGCAGCAGGGCGACTGTTTTCTTCATGCGAGACGTTCTCCGCGACAGCCGTTTCCCGGCCCGCGGATCGAAACAGCGGTTCCCCCGGCCCGGAAGCGAAATTGAGCGTGAGCGCCGGCGCAACTCATGCGCTC
>JAKAZP010000053.1 GCA_021815905.1 Pseudomonadota bacterium
GGATACCGCCGGTTTCACCGAGGCCGCAGCGGCGGGCTCCATCGGAGCCGGGGCCGCCGGCCGCATCGACGCCGGAGCGCTCTGCCTCACCTCGGCGGGAGCCCCCGGCTCCATCGGCAGAGGAGCGGCCGGCGCCGGCTCCCACCGCTGCGGTGCGGGCGGCGGGCTCGCGGCCGCCGGCGGGGCGGGGGCCGGCGAATCGTCCGCGGAGCGCGGTGGGACCGCGGCGGGTGCAGGATCGGCGCTCTCGGCGTCGATCGTCGCGAGCAGCTCCGGCTCGTACGACAGGGTGGCGTTCAGCGTGCCGTCGAGCTCATCGAGAACCTGACTCATCGAGGGCGGCCGGTCCGCGGCACGCTTGGCCAGCATGCGCATCACGAGCCGGCCGAGCTCGGGCGGAATCTGCCGCGTGGGCGCGAGCTCCGGCACGCGCTCGCTCTGGGCCCGTCCGGGATCGAAGTGGGGATAGTGGGGCGGATGGCCGCAGAGCAACTCGTATGCGAGCGCCCCGAAGCCGTAGATGTCGTCGGCGGGAGTGGGCGGCTCGCCTCGCAGCTGCTGCGGACTCGCCGAAAAAGGCGACAGGCCGGCCGGCCGCTTCGGCACGCCCGCGGCGCCGCAGCTCGTGAGCAGCCCCGCGACGCCGAAGTCGGCGAGCTTCGCCCGCCCGCGGCTGTCGAACAGCACGTTCCCCGGCTTCAGATCCCGGTGCACCACACCGCGCTCGTGCGCGTAGTCGAGCGCTTCGGCCACCTCGATCAAGACCGGCACGATCTCGAGATAACCGGCCCCGCGAAGCCGGCGCAGGTCGCCGCCGGAGGCAAGCTCCATGGGCAGCGCCACCACCTCGCCGAAACGCTCCGGTGGCATGACCCGAAGTATGGCCGGGTGCTGCAGGCGATCGGCGATGGCCTGCTCGCGCTCGAGCGCGGCCCAGGCGCCCGGGCTGCGCGCGAGCGCCGGCGAGAGGATCTTCAGTGCGATGTCGATGCCGCGACTCTCGTCGTGGGCGCGCCAGACCTCACCCTGGCCGCCCGCGCCCAGGCGCTCGATCAGCGTGAAGCGACCGAGTGTGCGCGATTGAGCGGCTGCACGAACCTGTTGCATCTGACCACCTGGCTGCGAAGCTGCGTGCTCCAATAATCAGGTCTGGGGCATGATTGTACTCAGCCGCCCGCCGAAGGTTTGCGCGCGCTCGGCTGCGGCCGTGAGAGCAAGCTTTGGCTGCTCCGTCGCAAGAATCCTGCCCGCGCGCGCTACAGCTCGAGGGAGAGCTGGGGCCCGGATGCCCCCGGCGGGCGGAAGAGCCGGGTGCTCTGCTCGGATCGCCGCCCCGCGTTCAGCCCGAGCCTGCGGCAGGCGATCGCGAAGCGGCGGCGCAGCAGCTCCGCGAGCGGCCCGGTGCCGCGCATGCGGCTGCCGAAGCGCGGATCGTATTCCCGGCCGCCGCGCATCTGTCGCACCAGCGACATCACGTGCTCGGCGCGATCGGGATAGTGCACCGCGAGCCATTCCTGAAAGAGATCCTTCACTTCGTGGGGAAGTCTGAGCAGCACATAGCCTGCCCACCGGGCGCCCGCTCCCGCGGCCGCCTCGAGGATGGCCTCGAGCTCGTGGTCGGTGAGCGCCGGAATGACCGGCGCGACCATGACCCCGGTCGAGACCCCGGCGGCGCTGAGGCGCCGCACCACCTCGAGCCGCCCCCGCGGGGAGGCGGCGAGGGGCTCGAGTCTGCGCTTGAGCTCGGCATCGAGGGAAGTGATCGAGACGCCGACGCTCGCCAGTCCGTCCCGCGCGAGGTCCGCGAGCAGGTCGAGGTCCTCGAGCACGAGCACGCTCTTGGTGATCACCGTGACCGGATGACGGCAGCGAGCCAACACCTGGAGAATGGAGCGCGTGACCCTCATGCGCCGCTCGATCGGCTGGTACGGATCGGTGTTGGCGCCGAGGGTGATCGGCTTGCACACGTAGCCCGGCCGCGAGAGCTCCCTTCCCAACACCGCGGCCGCGTCCTGCTTGTAGAACAGCTTCGTCTCGAAATCCAAACCCGGCGACAAGCCGAGATACGCGTGACTCGGGCGGGCGTAGCAGTAACAACACGCATGACTGCATCCCCGGTAGGGGTTGATGGATTGCTCGAAGGGGATGTCCGGGGAGTCGTTGGTGCTGATGACGCTGCGGGCGCGATCGGGCTGCACGGAGGTCGGGATGTGCTCGGGCGCCGCCTCGGGGTACCAGCCGTCATCGACCGTCTCGCGGCGCTCGCGCTCGAAGCGGCCGGGAGGATTCGAGAGCGCCCCGTGGCCCTTCAGGGGCGTATTCCTTTTCGGGGGAGCCTCCATTCAATGACTGTACATCCGTACAGACTGTGAGTAAAGCCAGCCGGCGCGGGCGGCGAGACCGCGGCGAGCGCCCTCCTCAGCGCCGCAGGCAGCTCTCGAACCGACCGTACACCCGCCGGGCGTACCACGCGGTCGTCAGGCGCCGCTCGATCTTCGGGCCGCGCAGGCGGATCCGGGGCAGCGCGGCGCGCGGCAGGCGCCGGCCGCTGAAGCGATCGGCCAGCGCGAACACCCGCCGGTAGAGCGCCGTGTGCTCGAAGCCCGCCGAGCGCTCGCGCACGAGCGCCGAGCGGATCCGAGCCGGGCTGAGGTGGAGCCTCGGCGCGAGCGACAGCAGCAGCCGCTCGGTGGCGCCGACCCGCCCCGAGTCCGGGCCTGCGGGGACCAGCGCTCCATCGGCGGCGAGGGGCCGGCGGGCGAGGATGGCGGCCGCGCGCTGGAAGGCGGCGTTGCGGCTCGCGTACTGTCCGGCGTTGTAGTCGGCGAAGCGATAGAGATAGCTGTCGTAGGGCGCGCGATAGTCGAGCAGATGCGCGATGCCGAAATAGATGCTCGCCCGGCGGGTGAACAGCTCGTCACGCAGACCGCGCCGCGGATCGTGGTAGGGATAGGGCCGCACCGCTTCGAGCTTCTCCGCGAAGGCGACATCGACCTGCATGGGACCGCGGGTACGGATCGGATTCCAACTCGCGAACAGCCTGCGCCCGAGCGGCACCTGCCCGATGAAGTCCTCGTAGATCGCACTCAGCTGCTTTTCCGTCTTCGCCGACTCGATGCGCCCGCGGTAGCTGCGCCCGTCGGGAGAGCGCAGATCGAGCGCCGCGTGCACGAGCACGAGCGGGATGCCGGCGTGGGAGGCGCGCCGGTCGATCTCCCGCAGCGAGAGCGCGCCGAGATGGGGGATGACGGGATTGACGTGGAAGCCCGACTCCTGCTCGATCACTGCGACGACGGCGCAGACCTTCTCGTGCGATGGCGCGATGGACAGCGCACTGAAGCCGCTGGCGATGTCCGCGACCCAGCCGGCGCGGTCGGGCACGCCGTTCGGGAGCGCATCGGTGATGAGGGCGCGAAGCTGCACACGCTGCGCTCTGTCGAGAGCAAGCCGCGCTCCCGGGCTCGCACAGGCGGTCAGAACGAGCGAAAAAAGCACGGGCCACGCCACTCGAGGCAGACGGCGGAGCAGGCCGGGATGCCGACTGTTTCCCATATGCGTCAGTGTTGCAGCACGCGGCGCGCCAGGCGCTCCCCCGGGATGCGACTGGACTCCGGCCGGCGCCGCTGCCAACCTAGGTGCCTCCGGCGGGAAGATCAAGAACACCGAGTCATCGCCATGCGCATACCAGGCGGCACGGGTCGAAGTCCCGCCCGCGGCATCGAGGGGTCCCGGCCCGGACCCGACGGGCGCCTCGAGGCCACCCGCGAAGCCGGGCTCCCGCTCCTGCTCCCCATCGCGCGCGGCGCGCCCGGGCCGCGCCCGTGAGCGCCAACCCGTCACCGGTCCCGAGCGCCGAGGAGCGCAACCTCGCCATGCTGGCTCACCTGTCCGGGCTCGCCGGCCTGCTGGTGCCCTTCGGCAACATCATCGCGCCGCTCGTCATCTGGCGCATCGAGCGCGAGAAATCTTCATTCGTCGCCGAGCAGTCGCTCGAGTCGCTCAATTTCAACATCTCGGTGATGCTCGCCGGCCTCGCCTGCGGCGCGCTCGTGCTCATCGGCATCGGCGTGCTGCTCGGGGTGCTGCTCGTGCTCGGCTGGATCGTCTCGACCATTCTCGGCGCGCTGCGCGCGGCCGAAGGCCATCACTTCCGCCACCGCTTCACGCTGCGTCTGGTTCACTGAGTGGACCAATACCGTCCGCGGCCGCAGGCGTACACTGCGTCGCGGCCGTATTCTGCATGACCCCATGAGAGAGCTGTCCGACCTGGGCCGCGTCCTTTTCGCCCTCGCCGTCCTCGCGCTCGGCGTTCAGGCATGCGTCTGCTCCGCGTTCCTCTACGAGCTCGAGCCGGTGCCCGCCTGGGTACCGGCGCAGGTGTTTCTGGCCAACCTGACCGGTTTCTTCCTGGTGGCGGTCGGACTCGGATTACTGCTCAGAAACCGGGCGCGCCTCGCCGCCGCCGCGCTCGGCGCGATGCTGCTGCTCTGGGTGCTCGTACTGCACCTGCCGCTGCTCCTGCCCGATCCGGCTCCGGATCTGTCGTTCGCATTCGAGACGCTGGCGCTCTCGGGGGCGGCCTGGGTGCTCGCGGTGGAGCAGGCAGGCAACGACGCCGCGCCAGAGCGCCATCACGCCGCCCTCGAGCGTGCGGCGCTCCTCGGCCGGTGCGGCTTCGGCGCGGCGCTCGTCGCATTCTGCGCGGTCAACTTCATCTATCACCGCTTCATTGCCGGCATGATCCCCGGCTGGATTCCCGAGCGCCTCTCATGGGCCTACTTCACCGGGCTCGCGTCGCTCGCCGCCGGGCTGAGCGTGCTGAGCGGCGTGCAGGTCCGCCTGGCGCTCAGGCTGCTCGGCGTCATGTACGGCTCGTGGGTGCTCCTCATTCATCTGCCCTACCTTGCGGTGCACCCGCACAGCAGGAGCATGTGGACGGACATGTTCATCACCCTGGCTCTGGCCGGCGGCTCCTGGCTCCTCGCCGGGAGCGAGGTCGTCCGTGGCTCCGTGCTCGACAGGCTCCGCAAGGGGCGGCGGTCGTCGGGGGAAGCCCGGGCCGCGATGCGCAACGGCTGACGAAGCTCGCGGGCGCGCTTCTCAGACCGCGTCCTTGAGCGGCACCGAGAAGTCGACCAGCTTCTCGAGCGCGGGACGCGCTCGCGCGGCGATCAACTTGCGCGCCGCCATCTGGTCCTTCGGGCTGTTGATGGCGTCGACCGCGATCAACTCCCCGTCGCGCAGGTAGCAGGCGCTGAAGGACCGCGCCGCAGGATCACCCCGCAACACGACAGTGTCGTGCCCCTGGCTCATGCCGACGATGATCAGCTTCAGGTCGTACTGATCCGACCAGAACCACGGCACCTTGTCATGCACCGTGTCGATGCCGAGCATGTTGAGTGCCGCGCTCACGCCCTGCTCGAAAGCGTTGTCGACCGACTCCAGCCGCACCCGGCGGCCGTAGTGCGGGCTCGGGTGACTGGTGCAGTCGCCCGCCGCGTAGATGAGCGGATCCGAGGTCCGGCAGTGCTCATCGACCGCGATGCCGTTCTCGCACGAGAGACCCGCGGCGCTCGCGAGCTCGTCGTTCGGAAGCGCGCCGCACGCGAGCAGCACCATGTCGGCCGGGTGCTCTTCCCCGTCGTCGGTGACCACCGCGCGCACCGCTCTCGAGCCCGGCCGCGCCACCAGCTCCCGCACCCTGCTGTTGCAGCGCACGCGCGCTCCCCGGCGCGCGTGCTCGGAGGCGAAGAAGGCGGAGACCTCGGGACAGACGACGCGGTTCATGACCCGATCGGTCATCTCGAGCACCGTGACCTCGATCTTCGCCTGCGTCGCCGTCGCCGCCACCTCCAATCCAATGTAGCCGCCGCCCACGATGACCAGCCGCCGCGCGCCGGCCAGCTCGGCCCGGATCCGCTCGACGTCGGCAATGCCCCGCAGGAAGTGCACTCCTTCGAGGTCGGCACCCGCAGCTGCGAGCGGGCGCGCACGGCTTCCGGTCGCGAGCAGCAACGCGTCATACGGCAGCGTCGAGCCGTCGGCGAGCCGCACGCGCTGCTCGCCCCGCAAGACCTCCTGCACGCGGCATCCGAGGCGAACCTCGACTCCGTGGGATTCGTAGAAGGCCGCCGGGCGCAGCAGCAGCCGCTCCCGGTCCAGCGCGCCGGCGAGATACGCCTTCGACAGCGGCGGGCGCTGGTAGGGGAGCCAGGGCTCATCGCCCAGAACGGAGATGGCGCCGGTGAAGCCCCTGCGGCGCAGGGTGTCGACCGCCTGCACGGCGGCCTGGCCAGCCCCCACGATGACGATTCGCTCGAGCATCGGGCTCGAGCTTAGCTCAACCCCGCCGCTCCCCGCTGCACCAGACGGGAAACCCCCGGACGCGAATGCTCCATAATGGTGCAGCAGCGCCCGCCGATCGGGCCCGTCCCGGGCCGGCGGCTATTCCCCTCCATGGCATGAAAGCTGCAAAATCGGGACTGGCGCCGGGTCGCGGAGCGCCTCGAACAACGCACCGACAGTCGACGGAGAGCCCGCACATGAAACTGGTCATCGCGATCATCAAGCCCTTCAAGCTCGACGACGTGCGCGCCGCGCTGTCCGACATCGGCGTCTCGGGAATGACGGTGACGGAGGTGAAGGGCTTCGGGCGTCAGCGCGGACACACCGAGCTCTACCGCGGGGCGGAATACGTCGTCGACTTCGTACCGAAGACCCGGATCGAGGTCGCCGTGCGCTCGGATCTCGCCGATCAGGTGGTCGAGGCGATCCTCAAGTCGGCGAAGACCGGCAAGGTGGGCGACGGCAAGATCTTCATCACCGACATCCAGCGGGTGATCCGCATCCGCACCGGCGAGACGGACAACGCGGCGCTCTGATGCCGAAGGCAATTCGCTTCGCGGAGCATGGCGGTCCGGAGGTGCTCCGGATGGAGGAGCTCGATCCCGGCAAGCCGGGGCCTGGGGAGGCGCAGGTGCGCCACACCGTCATCGGCCTCAATTACATCGATGTCTACGATCGCACCGGCCTTTATCCGGTCGAGCTGCCGAGCGGACTCGGCCGCGAGGCGGCCGGGATCGTGACCGCGCTCGGCCGCAGGGTCCGGGGATTTCGGGTCGGCGATCGGGTGGCCTACGTGTACGCCAGGCCCGGCGCCTACTGCGAATTGCGCAATGTTCCCGCCGAGCGGCTCGTCAAGGTTCCGAAGGGCATCCCGGACGAGCACGCGGCCGCGCTGATGCTGAAGGGCCTGACCGCGCATTTCCTGCTTCGCCGGACCTACCGCGTCTCACGCGGCGATGAGGTCCTGGTGCACGCGGCCGCGGGCGGCGTGGGCCTCATCCTGTGCCAGTGGGCCAAGTCCCTCGGCGCGAAGGTGATCGGCGTGGTCGGAAGCGAGTCGAAGGCGGAGCTCGCGCGCAAGCACGGCTGCAGGCACGTGCTCATCGCCGGCCGCGACGAGCTGGTCCCGCGCGTGCGGGCGCTCACCCGCGGCCACGGTGTCGCCGTGGTCTACGACTCGGTCGGCAAGGACACGTTCATGGACTCGCTCGATTGCCTGCGCCCGCTCGGCATGATGGTGTCCTACGGCAACGCCTCGGGGCCGGCGCCCGCGATCGCGCCTCTCGAGCTGAGCAAGCGCGGCTCGCTGTTTCTCACGCGGCCGACGCTGTTCAACTACGTGGCGCGCCGCGAGCAGCTCGAGTCGGCGGCGCGCGAGCTGTTCACGGCCGTGAAACGCGGCGCCGTGCGCGTGAGAATCGGTCAGCGGTATCCGCTCGCGGATGCCGCGGAGGCGCACCGCGACCTCGAGGCGCGCCGCACCACCGGCTCGACCGTGTTGATTCCCTAGCAGGGACCGGTCAGCGCTCGAGCGCCGCGGCCGGGCCCGCGCTCAACCCGGCGACGACCCTCGCCAGCTCCTGCGGCTCGACGGGCTTCGCAAGATGATGCTGGAAGCCCGCCGCGAGCGCGCGCCGCCGGTCCTCGGAGGAGGCGTGGGCGGTGAGCGCGATGGCCGGAGTGCGCCCGCCGAGATCCGGCTCCATCGAGCGCACCTGCTCGATCAGGGCGTAGCCGTCCATGTCCGGCATTCCGAGATCCGCGATCAACACGTCGGGACGCTGCGCGAACAGCTGTGACAGCGCGCTCTGCCCGCTCCCGGCCGTGAGCACGGTGGCGCCGAACTGCGCGAGCGCGCTGCCGAGGAGCTCGCGCGCGCCCGGATCGTCATCCACGACGAGGACGCGCACGCTCGCGAGCAGTGACGCGTGCGGCGGCCTGCGGGACGCCTCCCCCGGGGGCGGGGATCCGGACGCCGCGCGCGCCGGCAGGTGCACCACAAAGCGGGCGCCCCGGCCCTCCCCCTCGCTGTGGGCCTGCACGCTGCCGGCGTGCAGATCGACCAGATGGCGCACGATCGCGAGCCCGAGCCCGAGCCCCCCGTGCCGGCGGCTGATCGACCCGTCCTCCTGACGAAAGCGATCGAAGACGTGCGGCAGGAACTCGGGCTTGATGCCCTGACCGGTGTCGCTGACCGCGATCTCGATCCGCCCGGCGCCCGAGCTCAGGCACACCTCGACCGTGCCGCCGCCCGGGGTGAACTTGATGGCATTCGAGAGCAGGTTGCAGACGACCTGCTGCAGGCGCGCGAAGTCGCCGCGCACCACATCGGCTCCCGGCTGCAGGCGCGCGACGATGCGAATGCCCTTCGCGTGCGCCGCCGGCTGCAGGGTCGCGACCGCGCCCTCCACGACGCGCCGCGGCTCGACTTCGACGAGCTCGAGGGCGATCTTGCCGGTGACGATGCGCGAGACGTCGAGCAGATCCTCGATCAGGCGCTTCTGCGAGCGCGCGTTGCGCTCGATGGTCTCGAGCGCGCGCGCCTGCGTCGCCTCGTCCAGGCGGCGGGTGCGCAGCAGCGTGATCCAGCCGAAGATCGCGTTGAGCGGCGTGCGCAGCTCGTGCGACATGGTCGCGAGAAACTCGTCCTTGAGCTGACTCAACTCCTCGGCCTGGGTGCGCAGCTCCCGTTCGCGCGCGAGCAGCGCCTCGCGCTCGTTCTCCGCCCGCAGCCGCTCGGCGATCTCCGACTGCAGCCGCTCGTTGCTGCGTTGCAGCTCGGAGGTGCGCTCGCGCACCCGCGACTCGAGCTCCTGGTTCGCCCGGGCAAGCTGGGCCTGGGCGCTGAAGGCCTCGAGGAACACGCCCACCTTGGTGCGCAGCACCGGCGCGATCACCGGCGCGAGGATGTAGTCGACGGCCCCCAGCTCGTAGCCGCGCGCGCTCTGCACCTCGTCGGCGTAGCTGGTGACGAAGATGATGGGAGCGTGGCGCGTGTTGCGATGCTGCCGCAGCAGGCTCGCGGTCTCGAGGCCGTCCATTCCGGGCATCCTGACATCCATCAGGATGACGGCGAAGCTCCCGGTCAGCGCAAGCCTCAGCGCCTCCTCGCCCGAGGCCGCGGGCACGATCTCGGCACCGAGCCCCTCGAGCACCGTGCTGTAGGTCAGGCGCTTGTCGGGCCGGTCATCGACCACCAGGATGCGCGCCCGCGGCAGGCCCCCGTCCTGCCCGGCCGCCACGCGTTCGAACTCCGGCACGCCGCCGCTCCCGGCGCCCTTCAGCGCACGATGCGCAGCGGCCGCGCGTTGCGTCCGATCCCGAGAGCGCCGCTGCGCACGATCTCGAGCAGCTCGGCGCTGCGGGCGAGATCGGCCGCGAAGTCGTTGATCTCCGCCTCGCTCGCGGTCAGCTCGACGATGAAGCCGTCGGGCGCCGGATCGAGCACCCGCCCGCCGGTGCGCACGACGTAGCCCCGCACCGCGTCGGCCTGCTCGGGCCGCATCCGCAGCTTCAGCAGGATGAGCTCGCGCTCGAGATGCTCCCCGGTGGTCATGTCCTCCACGTTGACCACGTCCACCAGCTTGTTGAGCTGATTGACGATCTGTTGGATCACGGCATCGGATCCGGTCGTGACCAGCGTGAGGCGCGAGACGGTCGGATCGTCCGTGGGCGCGACCGAGAGCGACTCGATGTTGTAGCCGCGGGTGGAGAACAGCCCGGCGACCCGGCCCAGGGCTCCGGCCTCGTTCTGCAGCAGAATGCCGATGATATGACGCATGGTCCCTCCGGACGCGGGGCCGGGGTGCAGAATAATGGATCAGCAAGGGAGGGGCCACAGCGGCCGCTTTCGGCGGCCCGGGCGAACTGCTAGTCTCCTCGACACCCCTCGCATCGGACTCGCCTGCGCACGAAGAGCCTCTCATGAGCGACACCGTGATTCAGCCCCGCCCCCACGGGCATCCGCTTGCAGGGCAACGTATGACCGGCGCCAGGATGCTGGTACAGGTGCTCGCGGACGAAGGCGTCGAGGCGATCTTCGGCTACAGCGGCGGCGCGATACTCCCCACCTACGATGCCGTATTCCTCTATAACGAGGAGCGCAGCCGGAGCGGGGAGGCGCAGATTCCGCTCATCGTGCCCGCCAATGAGCAGGGGGCGGCCTTCATGGCCGCCGGCTACGCGCGCGCCACCGGCCGCGTGGGCGTGTGTCTGGTCACCTCGGGGCCGGGAGCCACGAACACCGTCACGCCGGTGCGCGATTGCACGGCCGACTCGATCCCGATCGTGGTCATCTGCGGGCAGGTCGCCCGCGCCGCAATCGGCACCGATGCCTTCCAGGAGGCCC
>JAKAZP010000054.1 GCA_021815905.1 Pseudomonadota bacterium
TCCGATCTCTCGCCGCCGGCCGGCCGGCCGAGGCGCTCGCATTGGCGCAGCGCGAGTTGGCTTTCGTGCCGCGCTCCACCGGGCGCTGGCGCGAGATGACCCGGCTCGCGCTCATGGCGGATGATCCGAAACTTGCCGCTCGCTACGCGCGCCGGCTGATCGGGGTGCAAGCGCCATGAGCCTGCCACGCGCAGCATCGTCGCGGCACATCCGTCTGTACGCCACCGTGGCGCTGCTGACGTTCGGGCGGTTTCCGAGTCCGACCTCCGCCGCTCCTGTGCCGTCGGCCCCGGTCCGCTCCTTGCGTACCCAGGACTGGGACCTCGCCTGGCGGGCCTTCGTCGGCGCCGGTGAGGTCGAGGACGCCTTCGCACTCACGCAACGCGCGGTCAAGGCCCATCCACGCTCGCGGCGATGGCTGGATCGCCTCGCCGAGAGTGCCCGCTGGAGCAACCATCCGCGAACGGCGCTCACGGCGCTCTGTCGCCTCGCGCTCGACCTGCACGACACGAGCAGACTGCAACCGGCGCTCGAGCTTGCCGTCGAGCTCGGCGAGGAAGACCGCGCCATCGACCTGCTGCTCGAGCTCATCCGCCTGGGCCGCGCCACCCCGACGCAAACGCGGATGCTGAGCCGCCTGTATGAGGACATCGGCGAGCCCGAGCGCGCGATTCGCGAGCTCAGGCGGGAGTTCGCGCGCCATCCCCGGCCGCGCCTGCTGTGGCGGCAGGCCGTGATCTACCGCGCGATGGGCGCCCCGACCCGCGAGCTCGCGACCCTGCGTCGCTACCGCAGACTCTTCGGTTCCGGCCCGAAAGTCATGCTCGCGATCGCGACGATCGAGTCCGTGCAGGGACGGCTGGCGAATGCGCTCCGTGCGCTGCTCGCGGCACGATCCCGCGCCCGGGCGGCCGACACCGCCTACTGGCAGACGATGAGCCGGCTTGCCTGGATGCTCGGTCGATACCGGCTCGCCGCGAGCGCCGCGCAGGTGTTGATCGACACCGGCAAGGCCGATGCGCCCCTCTACGAGCACGCGGTGTATGCCGAGCAACACGGACATCCCGGGCGAGCATTCGCGATCGCCGAGCTCGGCTGGACACGGACCCGCGAGCCCGCGCTGTTCCTGGCGATGCTCGGCGTCGCATCCTCGCAGCGGTCCGCGACGCCCTGGCTGGCCCGCGCTTTCGCGCTGCTCGAGCCCGGGGAGGCGCCAGTCTTCGCCGATGACCCCTTCTATTGGACCAGCCTCGCCGAGCTGCGCGCCGGGGAGCGGCACGACGGCGCGGCGCTCACCGCCTACCGAAGTGCGCTGCGTCTTCGGCCCGGGGACGACGCGCTGCTCGCCGGATACCTATGGCTGCTCATCGATAGCGACGATCTCGCGCCCATCGCCTCGAACCTCGACCGGCTGGCCCGCCGCGCAACGCAGGCGCCCGCGCTACGGGCGCCGCTCGCCGCCGCCTACCAGGAACTCGGTCGGCCCGAGCGCGCCCTCATCTGGCTGCAGGCGCAGTGGTCCGTCCGCAGGAACGACCCGCTGTGGCTCATCGACTACGCCGACGTGCTCGCGCGTACGGGTCGACCCGGCGCGGCATGGAGACTACGCCGGCGCGCCTACGATCTGCTCGCGCGCCGGGCGGTGCCGAGCGGCAGGCGCAGCGAGCGGCGGTTGCGCGCTCTCACTCGGCTCGCCGCCTCGCTCGCGCCTGGCGATCCCGCCCGCCGACTCATCGATACGCTCGCCCGCGAGCCCGATTCGCCCGCGGCGCGCCTGACGGTGTTGGCCTCGACGCTCGGGCAGCGGCGGTATTCCCTGGCGCGCTGGTGGTGTGTGCGCGCGTTCCTGCGCGATCCTCCGCCCGATTGGGCGCAGCTCGCGCAAGCGGTTGCGGCCAACGATGGTCCGGCGCTCGCGCGCCTGCTCGAACGCCGGGGCGCGCATCTGTCACGGCGCGCGCGCGCGGAGGCCGCGGCCAAGCTCGGCTGGAAATCCTCGGCGATCAGTCTCGATTACGAGTCGCTCGCGGATGATCCGCACGACGCGCAGCGGCAACGGCAGTTCGACGACATGGCGCTCGCCCGGGCCGACACGTTCGGCGCGGTGGCCACGGCCATCGAGTGGAGCGGTCTGCTGGCGGAGAGCGCGAACCTGCGCGCAAGTCCCTGGCTGTCGCCGCGGGACCAGCTCGATTTCCGACTCGACACCACGCGACAGCGGGTCGTCGATCGCGCACAACTCGGTTACGCGCCCGCTGTCGGCCGGTCCGCGCAAATCACCTGGCGGCATGCGACGGCACTCGGGCATCTGAGGCTCGATCTCGGCGCAGGCCGAGATCTCGCGTCCTGGTCCCGCGTGGGTCTCGGATGGCGGAAGCGCTGGGGCGATAGCCTCGAGACCAGCCTGAGTGCCACGGCGGGCGGGCGGGCGCTCGACACCGCGGCGCTCAGCGTCGCGGGGCTCGAAGACCGGCTCGAGGCGCGCGCGAGCGCCCGCCTGACGCCGCGGGCGGGCGTGCAGCTTGCGCTCGAGGCCGGTCGGCTGCGGGCGCAGGGTGGCGGTACTCTGGGCGCGCTCGAGCGGCTCACCCTCGTGGGCGAGTATCGGCCGGGACTCCGGCTGCTCGACCTCACGCTGGAGGCCTCGTTGAGCGGCGCACGCTATGAGCGCGACGCGCACCTGCCTGCCCGATTGCTGCCCCTGGTGCCGGCGGGCCAACGGGCGGACGTGGCGTTCTTCGTACCGCGGAGCTTCGTGCAGGCCTGCGGCGGCGCCCACCTCGACCTGCGGTACGAGACCGAATTCACCGCGAGGTGGCGTCCCTACGCCGGTGCCGACTTGTGCGCCAACAGCGTCACCGGCCGCGGTTACGACCTCACGGCCGGCATCGCCACGCGCGTGCTCGGTCCCGACCATCTTGCGCTCAGCTTGAATCTCGCGAGCGACGTCGGCACGCACAGCGGCCGCACGGCCGAGGTGCTGCTGCGCTATCGCCATTACTTCACCCCAACGCATTGAACGAGCCTGGCCATGAAACCTTCATCGAAAACGAACTCCTGGATCTGCATCATGCTGGTCGCACTCGGCCTGGCCGGCTGCGCGAGCACCCAATTCAACAGCGCGCCCTCGCCGCATCCGGACCGGCAGGCCGCATGGTGCGTGCTGCCGCCGGTCAACAATACCTCCACGCCTTACGCCGGCGAGCGCGTCGAGCAACAGCTCGCCGCGCTGCTCGGCGCTCGCGGGCTGCCCCACGTGCTGCTGGCGCCGGCCACAACCAGCGGCGGTCCGCTGCCCATCGATAACGGCAGCACGGAACAGCGGCGGGGGCTCGCGTGGGCGCGCCACCACCGGGCGCGCTACGCGCTGCTCGGCAGCGTCGATGAGTGGCAATACAAGATCGGGCTGGATGGTCAACCCGCGGTGGGCGTCACCCTGCGGCTGCTCGACCTCGAGTCCGGCAAGGTCATCTGGAGCGGCGCCGCCTCCGCGACCGGCGGCAGCCGCGAGGGGCTGGCGGTCCTTTCCGAGCGGACACTGTCGGGACTGCTCGAGCGGCTTCTGACCTGAAGTAACACCGGTCCGCCACCACCACCCCGGTAACACCGGCCGCCGATCATGGATCACAGCGCCAACACGCGCCACCTCATCGTCCTCTGGGCGGAAGTGACGCTGCTGCCGCTCGCCGGTCTCGCGCTCGCGATCTGGCTGTTTCCGGCCACGCCGTTCACCGCCTCGGCCTATCCCTGGCTGTGGCTGATCCCGCTTCTGCTCGGACTGCGCTACGGCCTGGCCCCCGCAGTGCTCGCCACGCTGGTGCTCGCCGTCGGCGGCATCGCGGCGCGCCTGCTCGGCATCAGCGGCGAGTCGGCGCCGCTCATCCAACTGGCGGGCGGCGCGCTCGCCGCCTCGAGCGCCGGGCAATTCGGCTCACGCTGGCGCGAGCGGCTCAAGGCCGCGCACGCACGCACGGACTACACCGAGCAGCGCCTCGAATCACTGACCCGGGCATTCTTCATCACTCGCCTCTCGCACGACCGCCTGGAGGAGGCGCTGATCAGTCAACCGGTCACGCTGCGTGGCGCCCTGGAGGCGCTGCGGGGTCTCAGCGCCGAAACCCACGCCGGTGTCTCGGCGGTGGGCGCGAATGCGCTGCTGCAGCTGCTGGCGCAGTACTGCCGCTTCGAGACCGCGGCGCTGCACCTCAACCGCAACGGCCGGCTCGACGACGAGCCGATCGCCGCTGTCGGGTGGCGCAGCCCGCTCGTGCGCACCGATCCTCTGCTCGCTTACGCCCTGGAGCACGAGCAGGGCGCCTACCACGGCGCCGATCAGCTCACCGAGCTCGAGCGGGGTGGCTGCTATCGCGCGGTCTGTCCGGTGAGCGACTCGGCCGGCGAGAATCTGGGTGTGCTCGTGGTGCGCGATCTGCCGCTGCTCGCCCTCACCGAGGAAAATCTCTCCAGCGCCGCCGCCATGCTGCAGTACTTCGCCGACGGGAGCTGGGCGGCGGCTCAGTCGGCGGAGCTGCGCCGATCACTGCCATACTGCCCGGACGCATTCGCTCACGAGCTCATCAAGCTGCAGCGCCTGCACGTCCGCAGCGGCGTACGCTCCACGCTGGTCGCGTTGCGTGCCCGCACGGACGCGACCGAAACGTCCGTGCTCGATGCGCTCTATACCGCTCGCCGCGGTCTCGATCTGTACTGGCGCGAGCCCTTCGGTCCCCTGGTGCCCGGCCTGCTCGTTCTGCTGCCGCTCGCCGGCCCCGCCACCACGCGCGGCTTTTTGGATCGTATCGACAGCGTCCTGCGCGCGCATGGCGTGGACAGTGGGCTCGAAGCGGCGGGTTTCAGCATCGTGCAGGTAGCGCTCGATCACAGGTCGCCGCTCGCGCTCCTGCGCGAGTGCGGGATCGAGGTCGATCAGCGGCCGCATCTCACGCTCTCGCGCGAACGCGGCGTGAACCTCACGCCATGAGCCTCGATTTCCTCGCCCCGCTCAGTCCCTGGTTGCAGCCGGCCTCGAAGCCCGCCGCGGCCTCGATGATATTGGGTCTGCTGAGCGCGAACGTCGCACTCAGCGCGCTGGTCGCGGTCCTCGCGCACGGCCTGCTGCCGCGCCGTCTGCGGGGGCGCGGGTTGCCCGACATTATCGCGCTCGCTGCCTTGGGAAGCCTCATCCCGCTGCTCGGACCGCTGCTGCTGCTCGCCGTCGGCCTGGTGTATCCGCGTCTCGAGAAAGCCCCGCGGCCACCTGCGCCGAAGGTCGTGCCGCAGCCGGCCTACGCGAGCGAACTGCGCGGGCGCGTCAGCCACTTCGGCGCCGGCGGCGCACTGGCCCGCCTGCGCAAGGCGGCCTCGGGGAGCGAGCAGGGATCGCGAGCCCTGCTCGCGATCGCCGCCCGTCGCAGCCGCGCAACCACCGATCTGCTCAGCGAGGCGCTGAGCCATCGCGATGAAACCCTGCGTCTGCTCGCCCACAACCTGCTGGCGCACCGCGAGGACTCGATCGTCGCACTCATGAGCCGTCTCGAAGATCACCGCCGCGTGAACGGCTCGGGCTTCGCTTCGACCAGTCTCGATCTCGCGGAGCTGCATCTCGAGTACCTCTATCTCGGCATCGCCACCGGGAGCCTGCGACAAACGCACCTCGAGGCCGCGCAACGGCTCATCGACGCGATCGGCGAGCCCCCGGCGGACGCGCCCTGGCGCACCCGTCTGCTGCTGACGCGCGCGCGGCTGAAGCAACAGCGGGTGCCGGCGTTGCCCGAAGCGGATGTCACGCGCGACTACGAGCTCGCAAGCTCCGCCGGCGCCGCGCCGGCGCGCGTGCTACCCTGGCTGCTCGAGAGCGCGTGGCGCGCGCGGGACTACGCCCGACTGCGGAGCGTCCTCGAGCGGCAGCCGCTGTGCCGGCACGTTCCGCTCATCGGTCCCGTGGCAGCGCGTTGGGGGCATGCGCTCGATGCCTGAATCCCGAACGAGCGATTGCGACATCACCCTGCTGCTCGAGGGCACCTACCCGTACATCAAGGGCGGCGTGTCCAGCTGGGTGCATCAGCTCGTCAGTCGCCTGCCGCAGTGGCGCTTCGGCGCGGTGTTCCTCGGCTCGCGGGCGCAGGACTACGGCGGTCTGCAGTACCCGCTGCCCGAGAATCTCGTGGCCCTGCAGACGCTGTATCTGTTCGAGGAAGTCGAGAGCCGGCCAACCAGGCCGCCGCGGCTGCCGGCCGACACCACGGCGCTCTACGAACGACTGCACGAGTCGCTGCGTTCGGGAAAGGCCGACGTGCTCGATTTCAGCGGTCACCTCGAAGCCGGCGACCCCCTCAGCGAGGAGGCGTTCCTGCATGGCGAGCCCGCGTGGCGCTACATCACCGACGCCTACGAAGCCAATGCCACGGAGCCCTCCTTCGTGGATTATTTCTGGACGGTGCGGAACCTCCATCGTCCGATCTGGGCGCTGTCGCGCGCCAGCCGGCACCTGCCGCGGGCGCGGCTGTTCCTCAGCCCCTCGACCGGCTTCGCGGGCCTGCTCGGCGTGCTCGGCGCGCAGGCCCAGCAGCGACCGCTCGTGCTCATGGAGCACGGAATCTACACCAAGGAGCGGCGCATCGATCTGATGAACGCCGCCTGGATCAACGACGCGCGCACGCCGCTGCAACACGATGCCACCGAAGTCAGCCATCTGCGCGAGCTGTGGATTCATTTTTTCGAGACCCTCGGCCGCATGATCTATCGCCATTCCGACCCGATAGTCAGTCTGTTCGAGGCGGCGCGCCGGCAGCAGATCCGCGACGGCGCCGCTCCCGAGCGCACCCGCATCGTTCCCAATGGCGTCGATGTCGAGCGCCTCGCCCGCCTGCGCCGCCCCGCCGATGCGCCGCCGCCGCCGGTGATCTGCCTGCTCGGCCGCGTGGTGCCGATCAAGGACATCAAGACCTTCATCCGCGCCGCTCACACCCTGCGACAGCGTCTGGCCGACGTCGAAGCCTGGATCGTCGGCCCTGAGGACGAAGACCCCGAATACAGCCGCGAATGCCGCGAGCTCGCGCAGGCGCTCGGCCTCGGCGAGGCGCTGCGCTTCTTCGGTTTCCGGCGCATCGACGAGATCCTGCCCGGGGTCGGCGTGCTGGTGCTCAGCTCCATCAGCGAGGGGCTGCCCCTGTCGGTGCTGGAGGGATTTGCCGCGGGCCTGCCCTGCGTCACCACCAACGTGGGCGCCTGCCCGGAACTCGTGTACGGGCGCGGCGACGAGGACCGCGCTCTCGGGGCGGCCGGCGCTGTAGTCGGCCTGGCCGACCACGATGCGTTGGCGGACCGTTGCGGCGCGCTGCTCGCCTTCCCGATGGTGTATGCGCGCGCAGCGCGGGCCGCGATCCAACGGGTGGAGCGCTACTACGACCAGACGCGGATGATCGAGGCGTTCGATCGCCTGTTCGCGGAGCGGATCGGCGGCGAGGGCGCACGCTGATGGCCGGCATCGGCTTCGAATTGCGCCGATTGAGCCGGAGCAAGACGTACTTCGGTCTGCTGCGCGCCTATCTCTACGCCGGCATCATCGGCTCGGGGCCGTGGGTTCTTTCGATCCTGGCGATCCTGGTCCTCGGGGTCCTGAGTCTCGGCGCGATCACGCCGGCGAGCCGGGTCAGCGATTTCCAGACCAGCGTCACCTGGCTGATCGCGCTCAGTCTGATCTACTCCGGCGGCACGCAGCTTGCGTACACTCGTTATGCGGCCGACCGCCTGTTCGAGCATCGGGGCGCACGTGTGCTGCCGAATCTGTTCGGGATCCTGCTGGTCACCGGCCTGCCACTGGTGTTGATCTCGATCCCGGTCTCGCTGTGGCTGCTGCCGGGCACGAGTCCGGGATACCGCCTGCTGATGATCGTGAGTCTCAACCTTCTCAACATGGTATGGGTGCTCACGGTCCTGCTCTCGGGTCTCAAGCAGTACCGCTGGCTGCTGATTCTCTACCTCATCGGCTACGGAGGCTCGGTCGCGCTCGGGGTGGGATTGGGCTCGGCGGGCTTCGGGACGGAGGGCCTGCTGCTCGGCTTCGCCATCGGCCAGGCGGTCATCCTGATGGGCTCACTGGCTCTGGTGTGGCGCGAGTATCCGCCAGAGCACCTGATCGAATTCGACTTCCTGCGCCGGGGAAGGATGCATCTGTGGCTGCTGCCGACCGGGCTGTTGTTCAACGCCGGTGTCTGGGTTGACAAGCTCCTGTTCTGGCTCTCGGCCGGTCCCGGCCAACGCGTGATCGGCGATCTGCACGGATCGATGATCTACGACAAGCCGATCTTTCTCTCCTATTTCACGCTGATCCCCGGCATGGCGGTGTTCCTGCTGCGCATGGAAGTCGATTTCGTGCGTGCCTATGACCGCTACTACGGCGCCGTGCGCGACGGAGGTGCGCTTACCGCGATCCGCGCTTACCGCACGGAAATGGTCGTCACCGCCCGCGAGGGCATCTACGACATCATCAAGGTCCAGGGCTTCACGCTCCTCGGGCTGATCGCGCTCGGTCCGCCGCTGCTCGCCGTGTTCCACATCCCCACTCTGTATTTTCCCCTGCTGGCGATCGATTCCGTGGGCGTCGGCCTGCAGCTTCTGGTCATGGCCGGACTCAACATCCTGTTCTATCTGGACCGACTGCGCACCACCGCCGCCATCAGCGCCACGATGCTGCTCGCGAATCTCGGTTTCAGCTACCTGAGCCTGGTGCTCGGTCCGTTCTTCTACGGCTACGGTTTCGTCCTGGCGATGCTGCTGACGGCGGTGATGGTCCTCACGGTCATCGACCGGCAGATGGACGCGCTGAACTACACCACGTTCATGCTGCGCTGAGCGGCCGCGTTCCGACCCCCCGCCCGGGCGCTCAACTCGCGTTCTGTAGCGGGGTGATGTTGTTCTGCGTCTCCTCGAGGAAGAAGCGTCGCACGAGCATCGCCTGCTGGAGCTTGCCCTTGCGGACGTAGGCCTCGTAGAGCAGATCCTTCATCACCTCGAGCGCGATGCCGGCCTCGTAGCCGTCGAGGACGGGAATGTTCGGACGCGGATCGCTCGCCGAGCCGAAGAGGATGCTCTTGAACTTGCCGAAGGTGTCGGGCGCGATCGCGGCGAGCTCTCGCACCTCGTTGAGCTCATCGAACAGCCGGAGCTTGCCGGCCTCCCCGAGATCGGCGAACACCGCCTGCGCGGTGCGCCGGCACATCGAGGCGAAGGCGTTGAAGGCGCCGCTCGTGAAGCAGGTCAGCGCCTCCTTGAAGAGCATCTCCACCTCCTGCGGCAGGTAGGTGAAGGAGAACTTCTCGCGCGGGCGCTCGACCTCGGCGAACTGCGGCGACAGCTCGATCCTGCCCGCGGCGTACATCCGCACGGTGTACCGCACGAACACGGGGAAGTTGCAGGCATCGCAGCGGTACACCACCCCGATCTGCTGGGGACGGAACTTCTGCAGATCCTCGAACCGCGGCACGGCGCTCGCAGTGATGTGCGCCACCACCTGGCAGTGCGGGCACGTCAGCGCCAGGGTCTTCTCCTGGTCGTGGATCAGACGGCTTGCCGGGTCGATGTGTACTGACATGGTGGCGCGGTATCGGGTTTGTTGTGTCCGCCCCACCGAATTGTAGCCGATCGGCGACGTGTCCGCCTCGCTTTGCGGTCCCGCCGGCCGGCGCTTGCGGTTGCGTTATGTCACGTCGCGCCGATCGTCGACGCGGGCGCCGCCGCCGATCAGGCGCGAGATCTCGACCAGCACCCGCGGCAGCGCGATGCCGCCGCGGGCCACCAGGTATTTCGGCTCCCATTGCGGGTCGAAGCGCAGCTTGTATCGGCGCAGCCCCTCGAAGTCGTAGAAATGCTCGCCGTGCCGGAAGACGAAGTTGCCCACGCGGTGCCAGGCGGGAGCGAGCGGATGGCGGTCGAGGCCCGGGAGCGGGGCCATGCCGAGATTGAGCTCGCCGAAGCCCTGCGCGCATCCCCAGCGCATGAGCTCGACGATGAGGTAATCCATGGCGCCGGCGGGCGCCTCCGGCCGGAAGCGCATGAGATCGATGCCGAGCTCGGCCCGGGTGCCGCTCGGCCAGAGCACCGCGAAGCCGAGCGGCGTCGCGCCGGCGCGCACCACCGCGAGCGGGAAGTTGCGCAGGTAATCGCGCGAGAAGGATCCGACGGTGAAGCGCTTCTCGCCGGTGCGCTTGCGCTCGAGCCAGCTCTCGGAGATCGGCGCCAGCGCCGCGATGAGCGCGTCGCTCGCGGGCGCGGGGGTGACGAAGAAGCCGAGTCCCTCGGATTGCGCGCGACGGTGGCTTGCGCGCAGATCCGCGCGCGCGGGCCGCTCGAGGGAGAACTCGGGCAGCGGCACACGCGCCTCCTCGCCGATCTTGAGCGGTGCGAGTCCGAGATCGAGGTACAGCGACAGCCAGCGGGAGCCCGTCTGATAGAGCACGGTGCGCCCGCCGTGCCGCTCCGACATCTCCCGAAAGCGCCAGACGAGCTCCTCGGCGCCGGCGCTCGTGCCGACGGGGTCGCCGAGGGCGATCCAGCTCTCGCCGGCGATCCGGTACATGAGGAATGCGTCCCCGGCGTCGCTGAAGAGCAGGCGCTTGTCCCCGGTGAGCGCCGCGTTCGCGAGGCTCTGATCCGAGCGCGAGATCACGGCCCGCGCCCGC
>JAKAZP010000055.1 GCA_021815905.1 Pseudomonadota bacterium
TGCGCGACTCGCGGCCGCGAGCAGGCGCTCGAGGGAGCTTGCGGGGACTGCGAGATGATCGAGGAGCACGGCATCGACGGGGCCGTCGAGCCGCGCGAGGTCCTTCGGTCCGAGCGCCTCGGTGCCCGCGGCGAGAACGACGCGGCAGGGGAATTGATTCCGCTGCGCGAGCGCGCGGGCGCTCTGGGCGGCGCGGCGCGAATGCGCGATCACGGTGCAGCGCTCGCTCATCCCGGCCGCGGCCTCGATCAGCTCGGGACGCTCGGCGCCGACCACGAGCACCGAGGAGTGCCCCTCGGCCGGCGGATCGGCCTCGATGAACTCCCGCAGCTCCCGGCCCAGGCGCGAAGCGCCGGCCGAAGGGCCGGGCGCGCTCGCGGCGGCGGCGGCGGCGCGCAGACGCTCACGGTCGCGGCTGAAGAGCGGGTCGGCACGATCCAGCTGCCCGAGAAGCCCCAGCGCGAATCCGGCTCCGGCGCTGTCGCGCGCCAGGCGGTAGTGCACCCACTGGCCCTGCGGCAGACGCTCCACGAGCCCCGCGTCGGCCAGGATCTTCAGATGCCGCGACACGCTCGGCTCGCTCTGAGCGACCGCCGAGGCGAGATCGGACACGCTGAGGTCGCGCGCGGCGCAGAGCGCGAGCAGCCGCAGCCGCGTGGGCTCCGCCGCGGCACGCAGCCAGGAGAGGGTCTCGTTCGCGCTCGAGGACATGCCTGCCTAAGATAAACAATTAAACAAACATTTAATCGTAGTTTACCTGAGACCGGCACGGGAGTCGAGAGGGCTGACGGAACTGAGGATTGGCGCCCGGGTGAAACGCGGGCGCCCGCCGGGACGTCACTGAATCAGAAGTGAGCCGCCGGATGGGGTCTGATCGGAGAAGAGCGCCGTCACCGCGCGCTCGTCGAACTCGTAGGGACGGTGGCAGAACTCGCAGGTCACCGTGACGGAGCCCTGCTCGCGCAGGATCGACCCGACTTCCTCCGCCCCAAGAGCACGCAGCAGGCTCGTGACCCGTCCATCGCTGCATCGGCACTCGAAGGCGACCTTCGCGCCGCGAAACAGCCGCATGTCCTGCTCGGCGAATCCCCGTCCCAGCAGCTCCTCGGCCGGGCACTCCAGCAGATCCTCGGCCCTCAAGCGCTCTATCCCGCGCTGGGCCTGATCCCAGACCTCGCGCATCTGGGAATCCTCGATCCGCTCTCCCTGGGGCAGCTGCTGCACGAGCACACCGGCCCCCCGATCTCCGTCGGCGGCCAGAAGCACGCGCGTGGGCAGCTGCTCGGAGGAGGCGAAGTACGCCTCGAGCGAGCCGGCGAGCGAGTCCCCGGCGAGCGGCACGATCCCCTGGTAGCGGGTCGCCCGCTCATTGGCCTCGACCGTGACCGTGAGGCGGCCCTCCGTCCCGACCAGGCGACGGAAGGGCGCCGCCGGAAGCCGGCTCACGGCGGACTCGTCGAATCGGGCGACTGCGCGCAGCTTGTAATCGTGCGTGCATTGGGCGACCAGCAGGCTCACGGCGCCGTTGCCCTGCAGCTGCAGGGTGAGCTGACCGCGAAACTTCAGCGTCGCTGCGAGCAGCACCGATGCCGCGACCGCCTGGCCGAGGAGCTCACGAACCGGCTCCGGATAGTCGCGGTGCGCGCGCAGATCGCGCCAGGCCTCCGTCAGGTGAACCCAGTGCCCGCGCACGGGGCGGTTCTCGACGATGAAGCGGCGGACCTCGTCGCGAGCCGGAGGGGCGTGCGTATCCGTATCCATGCTCCCCAGCATGGGGGAGCCTCGCGCATTACTCAACCAGGGAGCTTCCTTCGCAGCAGCTCGTTGAGCTGCGCCGGATTCGCCTTGCCCTGCGTCGACTTCATCACCTGGCCCACGAAGAATCCGAACAGCTTGTCCTTGCCCGCGCGATACTCGGCGAGCTGCCCCGGATTTTTCGCCATCACCTCGTCGATCGCCCGCTCGATGGCCGCGGTGTCGGTGATCTGCCTCAAGCCCTTCGAATCGATGATGGCATCGGCGCTCTCGCCGCTCGCCCACATCGCCTCGAAGACTTCCTTGGCGAGCTTGCCCGAGACGGTCCGATCGGCGATCCGGGTGAGCAGCTGCGCGAGGCGCGCCGCCGGGAGCTTCCCGGATCCGATCTCGAGATTCTCCTTGTTGAGCGCCGCGGCGAGCTCGCCCATCACCCAGTTCGCGGCAAGCTTCGGCTCCCCCGGAACCGCGCGCGCCACCTCCTCGTAATAGTCGGCGAGCTCGCGGCTCGCCGTGAGGACGCCCGAGTCGTAGGGAGACAGACCGTATTGCGAGGCAAATCGCGCCGCCTTGGCATCGGGCAGCTCCGGCAGCGCCGCGCGCACCTCCTCGATGAAGGCCTCCTCGAGCGCGAGCGGCAGCAGATCCGGATCGGGGAAATAGCGATAGTCGTTCGCCTCCTCCTTCGAGCGCATGGAGCGGGTCTCGCCCCGGTCGGGATCATAGAGCCGCGTCTCCTGCACCACCTTGCCGCCGGACTCGATGAGCTCCACCTGGCGCTCGGCCTCGTACTGGATCGCCTTCTCGACGAAGCGGAACGAGTTGACGTTCTTGATCTCCGTGCGCGTGCCGAGCTTGTCCGAGCCGCGCGGGCGCACCGAGACATTGGCGTCGCATCGGAACGAGCCTTCCTGCATGTTGCCGTCGCAGATCTCGAGATAGCGCACCAGGGTGTGCACCTTCTTCATGTACGCGATCGCCTCCCGGGCCGAGCGCAACTCGGGCTCCGAGACGATCTCGAGCAGTGGCGTGCCGGCGCGGTTCAGATCGATGCCGGTCAGGCTTGCGAAGCCCTCGTGCAGCGACTTGCCGGCATCCTCCTCGAGGTGCGCGCGGGTCACGCCGATGCGCTTGCGCTCGCCGTCCTCGAGCACGATCTCGATGGCGCCCTGCGAGACGATCGGCAGCTCGTACTGGCTGATCTGATAGCCCTTGGGCAGGTCCGGGTAGAAGTAGTTCTTGCGGGCGAACACCGACTCGCGCGCGATGCGGGCGCCGATCGCGAGTCCGAAGCGCACCGCCATGCGCACCGCCTGCGCGTTGAGCACGGGCAGCACTCCGGGGTAGCCGAGATCGATCAGGCTCGCCTGCGCGTTCGGAGGGGCGCCGTAGGCGGTGGGCGCGCCGGAGAAGATCTTCGAGCGCGTCGCCAGCTGGGCGTGGATCTCGAGCCCGATCACCGTCTCCCAGCCGCTCGCCGCCGCGCTCACGCGTAGCCCTCCGGCGCCCGCGTGTGCCAATCGGTCTCGAGCTGAAAGCGATGCGCCACGTTGAGCAGCTTGGCCTCGGAGAAATGCGGCCCGATGATCTGCAGCCCGACCGGCAGCCCCGCCCCGGACGCTGCGCTCCCCGGCGTCGGCACGAAGCCGCACGGAATCGAGAGCGCCGGCAGCCCCGCGAGATTCGCGCCGATGGTGAAGATGTCGTTCAGGTACATGGTGATCGGGTCGGCTGTCTTGGCCCCGAGCTCGAATGCCGGGGTGGGCGTCGTCGGCCCCATGAGCACGTCGACCTCGCCGAACGCCCGTTCGAAGTCGGCCGCGATGAGGCGCCGCACGCGCTGCGCCTTGAGATAGTACGCATCGTAGTAGCCGGCCGAGAGCACGTAGGTTCCGGTCATGATGCGGCGCTTGACCTCCGCGCCGAAGCCCTCGCCGCGGGAGCGCCGGTACAGATCCTGCAGGTCGCGCGGATCCTTGCAGCGGTGACCGAAGCGCACGCCGTCGTAGCGCGCGAGGTTGGATGAGCACTCCGCCGGAGCGACGACGTAATAGGTCGGGACCGAGAGCGCAAGATTCGGCAGCGTCACCTCGCGCAGGCTCGCCCCGAGCCGCTCGAACACCGCGAGCGCCTCCCGCACCCGGCGCTCGTTCTCGGGATCGAGCCCTTCGCCGGCGAACTCCCTGATCCACCCGATCCTCAGGCCCGCGATCGGCGTCTCGAGGTCCGCGACGTAGTCGGGCACCGGCACATCGACGCTGGTCGAGTCCTTCGGATCGAACCCAGCCATCTCGCGCAGCATCAGCGCCGCATCCGCGGCGCTCGTCGTGAGCACGCCTCCCTGGTCGAGGCTCGAGGCGAAGGCGATCATGCCGTAACGGGAGACGCGTCCGTAGGTGGGCTTGACGCCCGTGATGCCGCAGAGCGCCGCCGGCTGGCGGATCGAGCCTCCGGTGTCGGTGGCGGTCGCTCCCGGGACCAGGCGCGCCGCGACGGCCGCCGCCGAGCCGCCCGACGAGCCCCCCGGAACGAAGCGCGTGTCCCAGGGGTTTCGGACCGGGCCGAAGCAGCTGGTCTCGTTCGAGGAGCCCATCGCGAACTCGTCCATGTTGAGCTTGCCGAGCATGACGGCGCCCGCCGTCTTGAGCTTGGCAACCACGGTGGCGTCGTAGGGCGAGACGAAATTCCCGAGCATCCGCGAGCCGCAGGTGGTGCGCACGCCGGCGGTGCAGAAGAGGTCCTTGTGGCCGATCGGCACGCCGGTCAGGGCTCCGCCGCCGCCGCCGGCCAGCTCCCGATCGGCGGCGGCGGCCGCGGCGAGCGCCTGCTCGGCGGTCAGGGTGATGAAGGCGTTGAGCGTGCTTTGGCTGGCCTCGATCCGCCCGAGGGCGGCGCGCACGAGCTCGACGCTCGAGAGCTTGCGCGCGCGCAAGTCCCTGGCGAGCTGGGTGAGGGGATTCCGGTGGCTCACGGTGACGGCGGCCTCATTCGATCACCTTGGGAACGAGATACAGTCCCGCCGCGACCTGCGGCGCATTGCGCTGGTAGAGTTCATGGCTGTCCCCCTCGGTGACCTCGTCCGGGCGCAGCCGCTGCCTCAGGCCGGGCAGCGGATGCGCCATGGGCACGACGTTCGTGGTATCCGCTCGATCGAGCTCGCCGACGAAGTCGAGAATTCGCGACAGGTTCCGCTGGTAGGTCGGAATTTCGGCGGGCTCGAGCTCCAGACGTGCCAGCTGAGCGATGGATTCGATCTGCGCGCGAGTGAGGGCCATGGGTGCGGCTTCGGCGAATGAGAAAAACAGCGCAAAATCATACATGTTGCCTTGCTGAATGTCCCCTCGGTTGCTAGATTACGCGCCACCTTCCGGGGGTCCCCCGCCTTACGTCTCTTCCACGGACGCTTCATGTTCAAACGCTTGCGCGGATATTTCTCCAGCGATCTCTCGATCGACCTCGGGACGGCCAACACTCTTATCTACGTTCGCGACAAAGGCATCGTGCTCAACGAGCCTTCCGTGGTCGCGGTCCAGGACGAGCCTGCGCGCGGCGGCAAGATCATCGTCGCGGTCGGATCCGAGGCGAAGAGCATGCTCGGGCGCACGCCCGGGCACATCACCGCCGTGCGGCCCATGAAGGACGGAGTGATCGCCGACTTCACCTACACCGAGAAGATGCTGCAGTTCTTCATCAACAAGGTGCACGGCAACCGCATGCTCAAGCCCTCCCCCCGGGTGCTCGTGTGCGTGCCCTTCGGCTCGACTCAGGTCGAGCGGCGCGCGATTCGCGAGTCGGCCGAGGGGGCGGGGGCGCGCAACGTGGCCATCGTGAGCGAGCCGATGGCGGCGGCGGTCGGCGCGGGGCTGCCCGTGCACGAGGCGCGCGGCTCCATGGTGCTCGACATCGGCGGCGGCACCTCCGAGGTCGCCGTGCTGTCGCTGAATGGCGTCGTGTACGCCAACTCCGCCCGCATCGGCGGCGATCGCTTCGACGAGGCGATCATGAACTACGTTCGCAGAAACTACGGCATCCTGATCGGCGAGGCGACCGCGGAGCGGATCAAGATCGAGATCGGCTCCGCCTACCCGGGTCAGCAGGTGCGGGAGCTCTCGGTGAAGGGTCGCAACCTCTCGGAAGGCGTGCCGCGCAGCTTCACGCTGAACAGCAACGAGATCCTCGAGGCGCTGCAGGAGCCGCTGCAGAACATCGTGAGCGCGGTCAAGCAGGCGCTCGAGCAGACCCCGCCCGAGCTCGGCGCGGACGTCGCCGAGCGCGGCATCGTGCTCACCGGCGGCGGCGCGCTGCTGCGCGACATCGACAAGCTGCTCACCGAGGAGACGGGCCTGCCGGTGGTGGTGGCGGACGATCCGCTCACCTGCGTCGCCCGCGGCGGCGGCCGTATCCTCGAGCTGATGGACGAGATGGGTCCGGGCCATTTCGGCCTCGAATAGCGACGGGAGCGCGCGAAGCTTAAGTGGCGGGGTTCGGGACAGGAGCCGGTCGACCGCTACAGGGGCGGGGAGGCTCTCCTGGCTTCCGATTTGCGCTGTACGCGCTGCTCTCGATCGTCATCATGGTCCTCGACCAGCGATTCGACTGGCTCGAGCGCGCGCACTATCTGCTGCAGGCCGCCACTTATCCGGTCGAGGTCGCCGTCAACTTCCCGGTGAGCGCCTGGCGCTGGGTCGACAGCAGCTTCGCCGGGCGCGCATCGCTCGAGGCCGAGAACCACCGTCTGCACGAGCGACTCCGTGCGCTCGAGCTGCGCTCGATGCGCTTCGATGCGCTCGCCCGCGAGAATGCGGCGCTGCTCGGACTGCGCGCCGCGCTCCCGCCGGTCGCTTCGCGGTGGCTGCCGGCCGACATCGTCAATCTCGAGCTCGACAGCCTGCACCAGCGCGTGCTCATCGATCGCGGCTCGTCCAATGGCGTCATGCGGGGCCAGGCGGTCCTCGATGACTACGGTGTCGTCGGTCAGACGGAGCACGTCGGCCCCTGGAGCACCGAAGTCATCCTGATCACCGATCCCGCGGATGCCATTCCCGTGCAGATCGCGCGCACGGGTCTGCGCACCATTGCCGTGGGAGCGGGAGATGCCACCTCGCTCGCGCTCCCGTACCTGCCGGCGAATGCCGACATCCGGGTCGGCGACGTGCTGGTCACTTCCGGTCTCGGCGGCGTGTTTCCCGCCGGCTACCCCGTGGCGCGCGTGACGCAGGTGCATCGGGATGCGGTGCAGCCGCTCGCGCACGTGCGCGCCCATCCGTTCGCGCACCTCCAGACCGACCGTGAAGTGATGCTGGTCTGGTTCCACCGCGAGAGTCTCGCGGCGCCCCTGGCGCACGGGGAACGAATCTCGAGCGGCAATCCGGACATTCAGCCGCAGCGGGCACCGCCCCGACCGCCCTCGCCGGCCGCCAAGGCCGCGGTGCCGGTGTCCAAACCCGCGCCCCTCGCCCGGCCGAAGCCGTCCGCGGCGGCGCCTCACCCCCCGGCGGCGCCTCACCCGGCGCAGCGCAAGCCCCGATGAGCGGCTCGAGTCCCCGCGGCGCGATGCTGAAGACGGTGCTGGTCGCGCTCGCCCTGACGCTGCTGCCGCTGCCGTCCTGGCTCGCCGTCATCCGCCCCGGCTTCCTGGTCCTCACCGTCCTTTACTGGTCGATCGCCGCCCCGCGCGCCGGTGGCATCACGCTCGGGTGGGTCTGCGGGCTGATGCTCGATGCCTTCGAGGGACCGGTCCTCGGCGAGCACGCGCTCGCACTCGCGCTCGTCGCCTACATCGGCGTCCGGGAGCACCAGAGGATTCGCTCCAAGCCCGTTTTCCAACAGTCGCTGATCGTGTTCGCGGCGCTCGGCGTGTACGAGTTCGTGCTGTTCGCCATCGACGGCTGGAGCGGCCATCCGCTCACGACCGTGGTGCGTTGGGTCCCGACCGCCACCGGGGCGCTCATCTGGCCGGCGGCGACCGCCGTGCTGGCGCGCAGCTACTCCGCGCGCGCATGAGCGCGGCCGCCCGGCGCAGGTGCTGAAGGATGTCTCCGGTACGCATCAAGGATGACTGGCGAGAGCAGCGGATCTTCGACCGCCGCACGCTGTTCGCCGGCGCGGTGATGACCGTGCTCGCGCTGGCGCTGCTCGGGCGGCTGTATCTGCTGCAGGTCGTCCGCCACGACTACTACTCGACGCTGTCGCAGGCGAACCGCGTGCGCACCGACCCGATCCCGGCCGCTCGCGGGCTGATCCTCGACCGCAACGGCGAGGTGATCGCGTCCAACCAGCCGACCTTCCAGCTCGAGCTCGTGCCCGATGAGGTGCCCGAAATCAAGGGCTCGCTCGAGCGACTGGTGAAACTCGGTCTGCTGCAGAGGGAGGATATTCCCGATCTCCTGCGCACGATCCGCTCGCGGCGTCCCTTCGACAGCGTGCCGATCAAGCTGCATCTGTCCGACGATCAGGTGGCGCGTTTCGCGGTGCACCGATACGAGTTCCCCGGGGTCGACATCAAGCCGCGCCAGGCCCGCTGGTATCCCGATGGCCCGCTCGCGGTGGATGCCGTGGGCTACGTCGGCACGATCAACGAGCAGGACTTGAAACACATCAACGCGGCGGCCTACGCGGGCACGGCGGTGATCGGCAAGACGGGCGTCGAGGCCGCGTACGAGAAGGCGCTGCACGGCACCAACGGCTTCCGGCAGATCCTGGTCGACGCCCAGGGCCGGCCGGTCCAGCGCCCCGGGGTGTTCGCCAAGGATCTCGAGGTGAGGGCGCCGGTTCCGGGCGACGACCTGATCCTGTCGCTCGATCTGAAGGTCCAGCGGGTGGCGGAGCAGCTGCTCGCCGGACGCCCCGGCGCCGTGGTCGCCTTGAATCCCTGGAACGGCGATGTGATCGCGCTCGCGAGCTCGCCGAGCTTCGATCCCAACCTCTTCGCCCGCGGCATCAGCGAGCGTCAGTATCACGCGCTCATGGACGATCCGGAGCGGCCGCTGTTCAACCGCGCGCTGCGCGCGCAGCTACCCTCGGGCTCGACGATCAAGCCGGCACTCGCACTCGGCGCCCTGACCGACGGGGTCATCGATCCGAACCTGCCCGTGTATTCCCCCTGGGCCTATCACCTGCCCGGCAGCGGCCATCTCTACCACAACGCCATGCACGAGAACTGCGGCCGGGTGAATCTCAGCCAGGCGATCATCGTCTCCTGCGACGTGTATTTTTACCGCCTGGCGCACATGATGGGCATCGACCGCATCGGCGCCTGGCTGCCGCACTTCGGCTTCGGCCGTCCGACGGGCATCGACATTCCGGGGGAGGATCCGGGACTCTCGCCGTCGCGGGCGTGGAAGGCGAGTCATTTCCCCAATCCCACTCAACGCGTATGGTTCCCGGGTGATACGGTCATTCTCGGCATCGGCCAGGGATACTTCCTGGTCACCCCGCTGCAGCTCGCGCACTATGCCGCCATCCTCGCCACCCGAGGCCTGTCCTTCGCTCCCCGTCTGGTCACCGGGCTGCGAGATCCGCGCACCGGGAAGATCCACTGGAAGCGCCCGCTCCTCACCGGCGACCTCACGATGATCAGCCCGGCTTCCTGGAATACCGTGGTCGAGGCGATGGTCGGCGTGACCACCTCCGCCAAGCCCCTCGGCACGGCCTACTGGCAGATGCGCGGCAGCCCCTACGCCATCGCCGGCAAGACCGGCACCGCGCAGGTGGTTCGCGAGAATGCCAAGGGCGCATCGAACGAGCGGGAGTACGGGAAGGACAAGACGCTCGAGCGGCTGCGCGATGATGCCTGGTTCATCGCGTTCGCGCCGGCCGACTCCCCGCGCATCGCGGTCGCGGTGCTGGTCGAGCATGCCGGCTGGGGAGACGTGGAAGCCGCGCCCATCGCGCGCAAGGTCATGGACGCCTATCTGCTGGGTCCGCAGGGCAAGCTCCTGCGCTCCCCGGGCAGGGGCCGCTTCTCGGCGCCCCGGGGCCTGAAGCCGAGGACCGTCCCGGGGGTGCCGCGCACGCCGACTCCGCTGCAGCAACAGGTCGCGGACGCGACGCCGCAACCCGTCCCGAAAGCCACCGCCAACCCATGATCTACGAAGAAGTCACTTCGGAGTCGCGCGCACGGCGCACGCTGACCGGAGCTGCGCGCGTGCTGCTCGCGCTGAAGGTCGATGGGCCGCTGCTGGTGGGTCTCGGCCTCACCGCGGCATACGGGCTGGTCGTGCTCTACAGCGCATCCGGCGAGAGCCTCGGCATGGTGCTGCGCACGGTGGTGCGGCTCATGCTCGGAGCGGCGGTCATGCTGGCGCTCGCCCGGGTGAGCCCCAACTATCTCCGGCGCATCTCGCCGTGGCTTTACTTCATCGGAGTGGTGCTGCTGCTCGCCGTGGCGCTGGTCGGCCGGGTGCATCTCGGGGCGAAGCGCTGGCTCGCCCTGGGTCCGGTGCGTTTCGAGCCGTCCGAGCTCATGAAGCTCGCCGTGCCGATGATGTGCGCGTGGTACCTGCACGAGCGGGCGCTGCCGCCGAGATGGCCGACGCTGCTCACGCTCGCGGGGATCATCCTGGTTCCCGTGGGACTGGTCGCCAAGGAGCCCGATCTCGGCACCGCCGCGCTGATCGGCGCGACCGGCCTGCTGGTGGTCTTTCTCGGCGGTCTGCGCGTGCGAGTGATCGTCGCCATGCTGGTGCTCGGGGCGCTCGGCGCCTGGTTCGGATTGCGCTTCATGCACGGCTACCAGCGGCAGCGGCTGCTCACCTTCCTCCATCCGCAGTCGGACCCCCTCGGCGCCGGCTACCACATCATCCAGTCGCAGATCGCGATCGGCTCCGGAGGGGTGTTCGGCAAGGGGTGGATGAACGGTAGCCAGGCGCAGCT
>JAKAZP010000056.1 GCA_021815905.1 Pseudomonadota bacterium
ATGGACCGCCGAGTTGGCGGACAGGCTCCGCCAGAGTGCGCCGCCGGACCCGGCCGGGCAGCAGAGCCGTTACTACCGCGACTGGGTGACCGCGCTCGAGACGCTCGCCGTGCGCAAGCATCTCGCCGCCCGAGGCGACCTCGAGACGCGCAGGCAGGCGTGGGCCGCGGCTTATCGGCGCACGCCGCACGGGCACCCGGTCGAGCTCGCCGCCGACTGAGCCCGCCGCGGGCTCACGCGGTTCGACGCGGCGCGTGCCCCGTCAAGTCCCGCAGAATCCTTCCCAACCCCTCGATGGCCCGGCGGATGGCCGGCACGCCGGCGCCGGCGAAACCGAGCACCAGACCGGGGGGGAGCCGCCGCTCGATGCTCAGGCGCGAGAGCGGCACCGAGTCGATGCCGAGCCCGGCGGCGCGGGCTGCAACCTCGGCTTCATCGATGCCCGGGGCGAGCCAGCCGACGATCTGCAGCCCTCCCTGGTGGTCCGACAGCTCGAGCAAAGCGCCGAGCTCGTGCCTCGCGGCGGCGACCAGCGCCTCGCGCCTTTCCGTGTAGAGCTCGCGCATCCGGCGCAGGTGCTGATCGAGGTGGCCCTCGGCGATGAAATCGGCGAGCACCGCCTGCTCCAGCACCGGATCGAAGCGCCCGGTGATCGACTTGGCGGCACGGACGGCCTCGATGAGGGCCGGGGGCAGGACGAGGAACCCGAGCCGCAGCGAGGTGAACAACACCTTGTTGAAGCTGTTGGAGTAGATCACGCCGCCGCGGCAGTCCAGGGTGCGCAGCGCGGCGAGGGGCCGGCCTTCGAACTGCAGCTGGCCGTCGTAGTCGTCCTCGAACACCCAGGCGTCGGCCTCGCTCGCGCCTCGCAGCAGCGCAAGGCGGCGCTCGAGCGACAGGGTCACACCGAGCGGGAACTGACACGAGGGCGTCGTGTAGATGAGCCGCGGGGGCAGCCCGCGACGCCTGCCCGCCTCGCAATCGATCCCCTGCTCGTCCACCGGCACTCCGACCACTTCCGCGCCGTGCGCCCGCGCGAGCGCGCTCACGGCGACATAACCCGGGTCCTCGACCCAGACCCGATCGCCGGGATCGAGCAGCAGCCGCGCCATCAGGTCGAGCGAGTGCTGGGTGCCGGAGGTGATGACCACCTCATCGGCCGTGCATCGCAGACCGCGCGTGCGCCCGAGGTGCCCGGCGATGGCCGCCCGCAGTGCCGGCAGTCCGAGCGGCTCGCCGTGTGTGAGCCATGCGCGCGACTCGGAGCGCATGCGCCGGGCGGTGAGGCGGCTCCAGATGCCGATGGGAAACGCATCGAGCGCGGGACGGTCGAGCCGGAAAGTGTCGACGTCGCGAACGGACCAGAGTTTCGGAAAGGGTTGCGCCGCGAGCCGGCGCCCGCCGGCGGAAAGCGGGCTGCGCTGCACCCTGACGGCGGCTCGCCTGGCCGGGAGATCGGCTCTGAGGATCGGGTCCGGCAGCGTCTCCTTCACATAGGTGCCACTGCCCACGGTGCCATCGAGATAGCCCTCGAGGGCGAGCTGATCGAAGGCGGCGACCACCGTTCCGCGAGCCACGTTGCAGTCGCGCGCGAGTGAGCGGCTCGAGGGGAGTCTCGATCCCGGGGGCAGCCGGCCGTCGAGGATCGCCGTGCGGATCTCGTCGTACAGCCAGCGAAAGAGCGTGGTGCCGTCGGCTCGCGCGCGGAACGAAAGCGGCACGGATTGCGCTTGCTTCGACATGGCGCGTCGCGATTAATGGCTCATTGAATTGAATCTTATTGGATCATTACATAGATCCATTGTCATCGTATCATGACCGCGATCCGCCGAGCATCCGCCCGGCGCCTGATGCGAGGATCGAACCGTGCCGCACGGTCGGAGCACACGCGGAATCGCGCCGCAGGTGACATTCGCCGCGGCGATCGCAGGGCTCGGTGTGCTCGGCCTCGCGACGGGACACTTCGCCTCGGTATGGCAACCGGTGCCGCGTTCGTTCCCCGGGCGCGAAGCCCTCGCGTACGTGAACGGGATACTGATGTGCGCGCTCGGCATGGGGTTGCTGCTGAAGCGCACGCGCGCCCGGGCCTCGCTGGTCCTGACGCTCTATCTCGCCTCCTGGCTGCTGCTGCACGTTCCGATCGTCGTGCGCTCGCCGACGATCGAGAACAATTGGGCCGGTCTGGCTGAGAACTCGACGCTCGTCACCGGCGCGCTCGCTCTGTTCGCCTCCTCCGCCGATGCCTCCTGCGTGCGGCTGCGGGCGCTCGCGGGCGTCTCCGGCATACGACTCGCGCGGATCATTTTCGTGCTGGCGCTGCCGCTCATGAGCCTCGATGAGTTGCTCTACGCCCGCGCGACCGCGAGCTACATCCCGGGCTGGATACCGGCCCACCTGTTTTTCGCCTGCTTTACCGGCGCCGCGCAGATGGCAACCGCCGGCGCCGTGGGTTTCGGATTCCTGCCACGACTCGCGACGATGCTGCAGGCCGCCATGTTTGCGGCGTTCACCCTGATTGTCTGGGGAACCCGGATCCTGCAAGGCCCCACCCGGATCACCGTAACGGCATTCCTGATCTCCTCCGCCCTGACCGGCGCGACCGGCCTCATCGCGCAGACTTATCGCGACTCGGCGTGGATCGCGCTGCCGGTTCTGGCGCGGCGGCCTGCAGCGAGGAAGTTGAGCACCGCGGAGGAGGATTCCTCGGCACGATGAGCGATGCCGAGCAGTGCGTGCAGCGGCGCGCCCCGAAGCGGCAGATAGACGACGACGTGCGGCTGCAGCGAGCGCATGCTCTGCGGCACGATCGATATGCCGAGCGAGGCGGCGACCAGGTTGATGGTCGAGGAGAGCTGAGGGGCGTAGTGCGCCACCTTCGGCGTGAAGCCGGCCGCCTCGCACGCCCCGACCACCTCGTCCGCCAGCCCCGGACGCACGGTGCGCGGATAAAGAATGAAGGTTTCGCCCGCGAGCTCCCCGAGCGCGACGTCGCCCTGAGCGGCGAGCCGATGCCCGCTCGGCACGGCGACCACGAGTGGCTCGCGCTCGAGCGCCTCGAACGCGAGTCCGCGCTCGCTTCGAAGCGGCGGCCGGACGAATGCCACATCGATGCGCCCCTCCCGCAGCGCCATCGCGAGCTCGGTCGAGGGATGCTCCTCCAGGGAAACCTCCACCGCGGGATACGCGCCACGGTAGCTGCGCAGCGTCGAGGTGACGAGGGGATTGAACGACGCCGACTCGGTGAACCCGACCCGAACGCGTCCCGTGGTCCCGCTCGCCGCGCCCCTCGCCGCCTGGATGGCGCTGCGAACCTCCCCGAGGATGCGGGCGGCCTCGCCCGCGAACACCCGCCCGGCGTCAGTGAGCTCGATGCGGTAGGCGGAGCGATCGAGCAGCGCCACCCCGAGCTCCGCCTCGAGCGCCTTGACCTGCTGGGTGAGCGGCGGCTGGGAGATACCGAGCCGCTCGGCCGCCCGCGTGAGATTCAGCTCCTCGGCGACGGCCAGGAAATACCGGAGGTGGCGCAGCTCCATGACGATTCTTTTCTCATATGAAGATGCCATATTCAACGTATTTTCTTTGGCATTGAGCTGCGACTAGAGTGATGCCATGAGCTCCTCCGACACATCGGCCACGACGGGGCCGAAATCGAAGAAATCCGTCGCGCTCTCCGGGGTCGTGGCCGGGAATACGGCGCTGTGCACCGTGGGACGCACGGGCAACGACCTTCACTACCGCGGCTACGACATCCTCGAGATCGCGACCACCTGCGAATTCGAGGAGATCGCCCATCTTCTCATCCACGGCAAGCTTCCGACCCGGGCGGAGCTCGCCGCCTACAAGACGCGGCTCAGATCGATGCGCGGCCTGCCGGCCGCCGTCAGGGCGGTGCTCGATGAGCTGCCCGCCTCCGCCCACCCGATGGATGTGCTGAGAACCGGGGTGTCCACGCTCGGCTGCGCGCTGCCGGAGAAGGATGATCACGGGGCAGCCGGCGCACGCGACATCGCCGACCGGCTGATCGCCTCCCTCGGCTCCATGCTCTGCTACTGGTATCACGTGAGTCACAACGGCCACGCGCCGCTCGTCGAGACCGAAGACGACTCGATCGGCGGCCACTTCCTGCATCTGTTGCACCGCAGGAGCGCCCCGGCCGCATGGGTGCGGGCCATGCACACCTCGCTCAATCTGTACGCGGAGCATGAGTTCAACGCCTCCACGTTCACCGCCCGCGTGATCGCCGGCACCGGCTCCGACATGCACTCGTGCATCACGGGGGCGATCGGCGCGCTCCGGGGTCCGAAGCACGGTGGCGCCAACGAAGTCGCGTTCGAGATCCAGAAGCGCTACGACAGCCCCGATGCCGCCGAGAGCGACATCCGCGCGCGCGTCGCGGGCAAGGAAGTCATCATCGGCTTCGGCCATCCCGTCTACACGGTCGCCGACCCGCGCAACCAGGTGATCAAGGAAGTCGCGCGCGCGCTCTCGCGCGACAGCGGCGACATGAAGATGTTCGGCATCGCCGAGCGGATCGAGTCGGTGATGATGGATGCCAAGCGCATGTTTCCCAACCTCGACTGGTTCTCGGCCGTCTCCTACCACATGATGGGAGTGCCCACGGCGATGTTCACGCCGCTGTTCGTCATCGCGCGCACCGCCGGCTGGGCGGCGCACGTCATCGAGCAGCGCGCCGACGGCAAGATCATCCGCCCGACCGCGAACTACGTCGGTCCGGAGCCGATGCGTTTCGTCCCCCTGGATGCGCGCTCCTGAGCGCGCACGGAGCCGAACTGTGTCCTCATCCAACAGTACGGCGCGCCCGGCGCCGGACCGGGTGCTCGTCGACATCGCCGACTACGTCCTGAGCGGCGATTCCTCGAGCGAGCTCGCGTACGAGACCGCTCACTACTGCCTGCTCGATACGCTCGGCTGCGGGCTCGAGGCGCTCACGTATCCCGCCTGCGCCAAGCTCCTCGGACCCATCGTGCCCGGCACCGTGGTGCCGAACGGCGCCCGCGTGCCCGGCACGCAGTTCCAGCTCGACCCGGTGCAGGCGGCGTTCGACATCGGCGCCATCATCCGCTGGCTCGATTTCAACGACACCTGGCTCGCGGCCGAGTGGGGCCACCCTTCCGACAACCTGGGCGCCATCCTCGCGACGGCCGACTGGCTTTCGCGGCAGGCGGTGGCGGCCGGGCGCGAGCCGCTGCTCATGCGCGAGGTGCTCACGGCCATGATCCGCGCCCACGAGATCCAGGGCGTGATCGCGCTCGAGAACAGCTTCAACCGCGTGGGGCTCGACCACGTCGTGCTGGTGAAGGTCGCCTCCACCGCGGTGGTCGCGCGACTGCTAGGGCTCTCGCGCGAGGAGATCGTCAACGCCGTGTCGCTCGCGTTCGTGGACGGTCAGAGTCTGCGCACCTACCGCCACGCTCCCAACACCGGCTCGCGCAAGAGCTGGGCGGCGGGTGATGCCACCAGCCGCGCCGTACGGCTCGCGCTCATCGCGCGGACCGGAGAGATGGGCTACCCCTCGGTGCTGACCGCGAAGACCTGGGGTTTTTACGACGTGCTCTTCAAGGGCCAGCCGTTCAGGTTCCAGCGGCCCTTCGGCTCATATGTCATGGAGAACGTGCTGTTCAAGATCTCCTACCCGGCCGAGTTCCACGCGCAGACCGCGGTCGAGGCGTCGATGCAGCTTCACGGGCGCCTGAACGCCATGGGTCTCACGGCCGAGGACATCGAGCACGTCACGGTGCGCACGCACGAGGCGTGCATCCGCATCATCGACAAGCACGGTCCGCTCGCCAACCCGGCGGACCGGGACCACTGCATCCAGTACATGATGGCGGTCCCGCTCGTCTTCGGCCGCCTGACCGCCGCCGACTACGAGGACGAGATCGCCCGCGATCCGCGCATCGACGCGCTGCGCGCGAAGATCGAGTGCCTCGAGGATCCGCGCTTCACGCGCGACTACCACGATCCGGACAAGCGCTCGATCGCCAACGCGGTCTCGATTCGTCTGAAGGACGGGCGCGCGCTCGAGGAAGTCACGGTGGAGTACCCGATCGGCCATCGCCGCCGCCGCCTCGAGGGCATCCCGCTGCTCATCGAGAAGTTCCGCCGCAATCTCGCGCGGCGCTTCCCCGGGAAGCAGCAACGCGCGATCGAGGAGCTGTCACTCGAGCGCGAGCGCCTCGAGGCGACGCCGGTGCACGAGTACGTCGATGCCTTCGTGATCTAGCGGGCGCATCGGCATGAGCATCTATCTTCTGGGAGGAAATGCGGCCGAGCCGCCCGCCGGCGAGCGCTTCGCCGCCCTCGTGAAGCGCGGAGGCATTCTCAGACTGCCGGGCGCCTACAACGGCCTCGCGGCGCTGCAGGCGCGGCACCATGGCTTCGAGGCGCTGTATCTGTCCGGCGCCGCCATCAGCGCCTCGATGGGACTGCCCGATCTCGGCATCATCACCATCGAGGACGTGTGCTTCCACATCCGCCAAGTGAGCCGCGCCTCGGGCCTCCCGGTGCTGGTGGATGGCGATACCGGCTACGGCGAAGCCCTCAACGTCATGCACATGGTGCGCGCCTTCGAGGACTCCGGCGCCGCCGCGGTGCACATCGAGGATCAGCTGCTGCCGAAGAAGTGCGGGCACCTGAACGACAAGCGCCTCGCCTCCCCCGAGGACATGGCGGCCAAGATCGCCGCGGCGGTCAAGGCGCGGCGCCATCTTTACATCATCGCCCGCACCGACGCCGCGGCGAGCGAGGGGCTCGACGGCGCGGTCGCGCGTGCCCGGCGTTATCTCGATGCGGGCGCGGACGCCATATTCCCCGAGGCGCTGACGAGCGAGGAGATGCTGCGCGAATTCGCACGGCGCGTGCCGGCGCCGCTGCTCGCCAACATGACCGAGTTCGGCCGCACGCCGTACTTCACCGCCGCCGGATTCGAGGCCATGGGCTATCGCATGGTGATCTGGCCGGTGAGCGCCCTGCGCGTCGCCGCACGGGCGCAGGAGCGCCTCTACGACACCATCCGCCGGGAGGATGGCCCGCGCAGCATGATCGGCGAGATGCAGACCCGGCAGCAGCTCTACGAGACGATCTCCTACTCGGACTACGAGGCGCTCGACGCCTCCATCATCAGGACGATCCTGCCTTGAGAGCGCATCCGCGGCGCGCGGCGCCGCGGCGCACGATCACTTCTTCCCGGAGAGCCGGCCGCGCAGCTCGTCGATGCCGTAGCCGAGCATCAGCGCCGAAGTGAGGATCAGTGCGCTGGTCACGACCAGCTCGAATGCGACGTAGTCCATGACGGAACCTCCTGAATGACTGAGCGCGCGCAGTCTAGTCAGGGGGCCCCGGCGCGTACATTGCCTGCGCGAGAGCGCCCGGCGTACTCCTTAGGGGATAGGCGAGGCTCTGCCGCGAAACCGCGCGGGATGTGACCGCCGGAAAGCCCCGAGGATTCCGGCTCCGATCATCGCATCGAGCTCGCGCTTGACCTGCGCGGGGGTCTTCACCGCCGGTTCGCGCCCGCTCGCGCCGCAACACTCGCGCCAGCGGGAGCTTGGCCATGCGCCACCGCCGGCTCGAGGGTGGCATTAGCGCGACCCGTGGAATTGGCGTACTGTGAACTTCTCGCACGGGGGGTGGCCCATGCTGATCCTCACGAGGGGTATCGGTCAGAGCATCGTCATCGGTGAGAACGTCACTCTCACCATCCTCGGCGTCAAAGGCAACCAGGTGCGCATCGGCGTGACCGCGCCTCGCGAGATCGCGGTTCATCGCGAGGAGATCTACGAGCGCATCAGGCGCCAGAAGGCCGACGGCGGCGGCCCGACCTCCGGCGGCGCGGCCGCCTGAAAGCCGCCGTGCCGCGGCGGCCGGCCCTCCTGGCCTCAACCCGGGCCGTGCCGCCGATCCGCCGGCTGCTCCTCCACCCAGCCGCGCCAGAGCGAAACCAACACCGCCATCAGCGCCGGCCCGATGAAGATCCCCACCAGCCCGAACGACTCGACCCCGCCGAGAATCCCGAGCAGCGCCCAGAGGAACGGCAGCTTCGCGCCCTCCCCGATGATGACCGGACGCACGAAGTGGTCGGCGACGAACAGCACCACCGTGCCCGCGATTGCGACGGCGATCGCCGCGGCGAGCGAGCCGCGCAGCGCCAGCACCAGCGCCACCGTGCCGAACACGACCGGAGCGGCGAACGGAACGGTCGCGAAGACGGCCGTCACCACGCCCGAGAGGATCGGGTGCGGCGCATGCGCGAGAGCGTAGACGCCGCACATGACCGCGCCCTCCCCGACTGCGACGAGCACGATGCCGTCGACCGCCGCCCGGATCGCGCTCACGACACGTCCGAGCAACCGGTCGACGGAGGGGCCGAACAGCAGAGCGCAGACGTGCTGCACCTCCGCGCTGAGGCCATCCCGGTCGAGGTACACGAAGAACAGCGTGAGCAGAGTGAAGGCCAGCGTGACGATGCGGCGCGCGAGCTGCACGCCGAGCACGCGCGTCCACTCGATCAGGACCGGGTTGGCGTGCACCGCGGTTCCCTGAGCGGTGCCGACGCTCGAGACGCTCTGCAGCCAGAATGCCTGGACCCAGCGGCTGAGCCACGGAATCTGCTCCAGCCATGCCGGCAGTTGCAGCCGGCCGGCGCGCGCCGAGGCGCCGAGGCCGTGCGCGAGCACGATCGCCTCGTGGGCAGCGATCACTCCGCCGTAGATGAGCGGCAGCACCAGGACCACCGCGACGAGCACCGTGAAGGTGAGAGCGGCCCAGATCCGCCGTCTCGGCCCGTTGAACCGCGCGCGCCAGCGGTCATAGAGCGAGGAAGTCGCGATGGCGAGCACGACCGCCCAGCAGAGCGCGGCGATGAAGTGCCGCAGCATCCATGCGCCGACGACGATCAGAGCGCCGATGAGCGCATAGCGCGCCGCCCTTTGAGCGATCGAAGCATTCTCCACGGACACGCGGCGACTCCCCGGGGTGGGCCGCGGTCTATGGTACATGGCTGCCAGGGCATGTGAGTGCTCGGCGGCGACAGACCGGGCCCGTCGGCACCTCGCCCCCTCGGTGGGACCTCCGCGGACACCTCGGGCGAGGCGCCTCGTCGACGGTGCGCGAGTTCGTCCGCCGGGGTGCGGATGTCGCGGTGCTGGCGCGCAACGCCGAAGCCCTCGAGGATGCCCGTGAGGAGCTGGAGAGCCTCGCTCGCCGAGCGCTCGCCATTCCCACCGACATGCCGGACGCCGACGCCGTGGAGCGCGCACCCACGAGGTGCAGTCCCGGCTGGGACCGATCGATGTGTGCGTCGACAACGCCATGGTCACGATCCTGTCCCCGGTCGCGCTGTCGCAGCCCGAGGAAGTGCGGCGGGTGACCGAGGCCACCTGTCTCCTCAGAAGCACGGTGGCCGCGATCTGGGGCAATCGCCTGATCGCGCCGCTGCTCGACCGCCACCTCGCCCGCTCGGCGTACCGCGCGCAGCTCGCACCGGAGCCGATCGAGCCGAACCGGCCCGACAACATGTGGGAGCCCGTGCCGGGCGATCGCGGGGCGCGCGGCCGCTTCACGGGGCGCTCGCGCACGGACGGCGGCGAGCCGTGGCTCGCCACGCACCGCACGCGGTTGCTGGCCGGCTGCGTGGCCGGAGCGAGCCACAGCCACGGCGGCGTCGAGAGCAGCAGTCGCGGCACGTAGAAGTAGAACGGACCCTCGTGGCAGTCGTGGGGACTGCGCAGGCCGAGGAATCGCAACACCTGATTGTTGACGAAGTGGAACCAGAAGAAGCCGCGCCGCTCCCAGGCGGCGGCTTCTCGATCTACGGCAGACCCGCGAGTCTCGGTACGATGTAATGCCCGGTTCGCAGCATGTCCGCGGCGATGGCGGCGTACAGACCTTCGTTGTTGTCGGAAAGCGGATAGCTGCCGATGCCCGCGACGAGCGCCGCGGCCGCGAGTCCCGTTGTGCTGTGACGGCCGACCCGGCCGGGTATAGACTGCCGCCTTTTTGGGAGTTTACGGATGGCCATCAGCCAAGACAGCGTCGTGACGATCCACTACACATTGAAGGACGATGCGGGTGAGGTCATCGACAGTTCCGCCTCGGGCGAGCCACTGATGTATCTGCACGGGCATGGCAACCTCATACCCGGCTTGGAACGCGAGCTCACCGGGCATGAAGTCGGCGAGCAGCTGTCGGTGAGAGTCGCCCCGGCGGACGGATACGGCGAGCACGATGAGCGTCTGGTGCAGAGTGTTCCGCTCGACGCGCTGCGCGGCGTGAAGGACGTCAAGGCCGGAATGCGCCTGAGCGCGCAAACCGACGAGGGACCCCGCTCCGTGACCGTGACCGAAGTCTCCGGCGAGAG
>JAKAZP010000057.1 GCA_021815905.1 Pseudomonadota bacterium
GTATGCGGAAAGCAAGGTGTGGGTGGAACGGGATGTCGCCGGTCTGGCGGACGACACCTTCTCCCCCACCTTCCTGCGCAGCGCCACGGCCTATGGAGTGTCGGCGCGCCTGCGCGCAGATCTGGTCGTCAACAATCTCGTGGGCTATGCCTGCACCACGGGCGAAGTGCTCATCAAGAGCGACGGCATGCCCTGGCGTCCCCTGGTGCACATCGAGGACATCGCCCGCGCGTTCACCGCGGTGCTCGAGGCGCCCCGATCCGCGGTTCACAACGAATCGTTCAATGTCGGCGTCACTTCGGAGAACTACCGGGTGCGCGAGGTGGCGCAGATGGTGGAGGAGCTCGTGCGCGGCTCGCGCGTGACGTACGCGGCAGATGCGAGCCCGGACGTGCGCAACTACCGGGTCGAATGCGGCAAGATCCGCGCGCGGCTACCCGGGTTTCAGCCCGCCTGGACGGTGCGCCGGGGCATCGAGCAGGTGTACGAGGCCTTCAGCCGCCATGGCACGGGCGCCGAGGAATTCCTGAGCTCGCAGTTCATCCGCCTCAAGCGCATCCGGGAGCTCCAGACCCGGGGCGCGCTCGATGAGATGCTGCAGTGGCAGCCGGCGGGAAGCTCGGCGGCATGAGCGGGCGGCGGCAGGCTCCCTGCAGGTCCTGCGGCGCGCCGGAGCTCGATGTCTTCCTGTCACTCGGACGGATGCCGCTGTCGGACGGGCTGTTGTCGGCGGAGGATCTGCCGCGGGAGGAGCCGCGGTTTCCGCTCGACGTGGCGTTCTGCGCCAGGTGCTCCCTGGTGCAGATTCTCGAGACCGTTCCCCCGGAGCAGCTGTTCTCGGCCGACTATCCGTACTTCTCCTCGTTCTCGGACGCGCTGCTCACGCATTCGCGCGACAACGTTCGCGAGCGCATCGCGGAGCGGCGGCTCGACGGGCGCTCGCTGGTCGTCGAGCTCGCGAGCAACGACGGCTATCTGCTGCAGTACTACCACGGCGAGGGAATACCCGTGCTCGGCATCGACCCGGCGCCGGGCCCCGTCGCCGCCGCGCGCGCCAGGGGCATCGAGACGCGGCTCGCCTTCTTCGGCCGGGAGCTCGCTCTCGAGCTCTCCTCGCGCGGCGTGTCCGCCGACGTGATCCACGCGAACAACGTGCTGGCGCACGTCCCCGACACGAACGGGTTCGTCGAAGGGATCGCGATCCTGTTGAAGGACGGCGGCGTCGCGGTGATCGAGGTGCCGCACGTCAAGGAGCTCATCGAGCACGGCGAGTTCGACACCATCTATCACGAGCACCTCTGCTATTTCTCGGTGACGGCGCTGCGGCCGCTGTTCGCGCGGCACGGACTCGCCCTGAACCGCGTCGAGCCGCTCGCGATCCACGGCGGCTCGCTGCGGCTGTTCGTCGAGAAGCGCGAGCGCGCGCATCCTTCCGTCGCCCGGTACCTCGAGCTCGAGCACCGCTTGGGACTCGATCGCCTCGATTCCTACCGCGGATTCTCGCAGAAGGTGGAGCGCATTCGAAGCCGGCTCACCGCCCTGCTCGCGGACCTCAAGCGCTCCGGCGCGCGCATCGCGGGGTATGGAGCGGCGGCGAAGGGCACCATCATGCTCAACTACGGCGGAATCGGCCGCGACACTCTCGAATGGGTCGCGGATCGCAACGTTCACAAGCAGGGGCGCCACATCCCGGGTGTACGGTTGTCGATCGTTCCGCCGGCGCGGATCCTCGAGGAGCAGCCGGATTACCTGTTGATTCTGCCCTGGAACTTCCGGGACGAGATCATCGGGCAGCAGGCGGAGTACCGCCGACGCGGCGGCCGATTCATCGTGCCGGTGCCCGAGCCGGCGATTCTCTGAGGAGCGCACATGAGTGCATCCGCGCAGCACGAGACCCGGCTCGAGAGCTCCTGCCCGACCCGTGACGAGCCGATTCCGGCCACGTCGGCGAGCGCGGCCGGGGCCGCGCGCTGCGCGGCCTGCGGCGGCACCGACGTCGGGGTCTTCTACAGGCAGCGCAACGTCCCCGCGCACAGCTGCCTCATGCTGCCGACACGCGAGGAGGCGCTCGCCTTTCCACGCGGCGACATCGATCTCGGCTTCTGCCGCGGTTGTGGATTCATCGGCAACACGCGGTTCGATGCCCGATTGAGCCGCTACTCGGAGGCCTACGAGGAGACGCAGGCGTACTCGCCGCGCTTCGTTCGCTTCCTGAACGAGCTCTGCGATGAGCAGATCCGGCGATTCGCCCTCGATCCCGACATGACGGCGCTCGAGATCGGCTGCGGCAAGGGGGAGTACCTGGTCGCGCTCTGCGAGCGCAGCGGCTGCCGCGGCATCGGGCTCGATCCCGGCTACCGCCCCGAGCGCACCCGCACGGGTGTCGCCGGCCGGCTCACCTTCATCCGGGATTTCTACGGACCGGACTATGCGCATCTGCAGGCCGACTACATCTGCTGCCGGCACACGCTCGAGCACATCCCGGACGTCGCGGCGTTCCTGCGCCTGATCCGCGGGACCATCGGGCATCGGCGCGGAGTCGGCGTGTTCTTCGAGTTGCCGGACATGGAGCGCGTCCTGCGCGAGGGCGCGTTCTGGGACATCTACTTCGAGCATTGCTCGTACTTCACGCGCGGCTCGCTCGCGCGTCTGTTCCGCTCCTGCGGCTTCGACGTGCGCCGGCTCTACAAGGCGTACGACGAGCAGTACCTCATGCTGGAGGCCGAGCCGGCCGCCGGCCCCACCGAGGCGCCGTTGCCGCAGGAGAACGACCTCGAGACCGTCGAATCGCTGGTGGCGCGCTTCAGATGCCGGATGAGCGAGCGGCTGCGGGACCTCGCCGGCGCCGCGGCCCGCTGGCGCGCGGCCGGCAAGCGGGTCGCGATCTGGGGCTCGGGCTCGAAGTGCGTCTCGCTCCTGAGCGCCGTCGGCCTCGGGGAGGAGCTTGCCGCCGTGGTCGACATCAACCCGCACAAGCGCGGCAAATTCCTGGCCGGCAGCGGCATCGAGATCGAAAGTCCGCAGTCGCTCGCGCGGACCCGGCCGGACGTGGTGGTGGTGATGAACTCGATCTACGCGCGGGAGATCGCGCACCAGCTCGATCAGCTCGGCATCAGGCCGGAGCTCGTCGCGCTGTGACCATCAGCCGCGAGTAGATCCCCTCCAGGCGCTCGGCCGCGCCGCCCCAGCTGTACTCGCGCTCGACCAGCTCCCGCGCGCACCGGCCGAGCGTCGCGCCGAGCCCGGGGTCGGCCGCGAGCCGCAGCAGCGCGTGCGCGAAGGCCGGCACGTCCCCGTCCGGGACCACGAGTCCCGTACGCTCGTGCTCGAGCAGCTTGGCGGAGCCTGCGCTGGCGACGATCGCCTTGCCCGCCGCCATGTAGTTGAGCAGCTTCTGCGGAATGCCCGGGCAGCTCGTTCGCGGCAACACGGCGATGGATGCGGTCGCCAGACGCTGGGGCAGCTCCGCGAAACCGTCGCGGAGGACTTCGATGGCCTCCCGCACCCCCAGGCTCCGGGCCAGCGCCTCGTGCGCGGTGAAGGGCGTGCTCACGGAGAAGCACAGGCGCAGGTTCGCGCGCGCCCGGATCGCCTGCGCGAAGGCGCGCAGCAGCAGGTCGACGTCCTGGTAAGGCGCCAGCGTCCCGGTGTAGATCACGCGGATGAGGCCGTCGGCCGGCGGTGAGGCGTGCAGCGGGAAGCATTCCGTTTCCACGCCGTTGGTGACGACGGACACGCGCTCGGGCTCGAGCCCATGCGTGCCGATCAGCCGGTCGCGCAGATCGCGCGTCACCGCGACCACGTGGTCGGATCCCTTCGGCAACACGCCGTCGAGCCAGCCGCCCACCTTCCGCAACACCTGCCGCGCGAGCACCGGGCCGTAGCTCGGGAGCTCCGCGGAAAGCATGGTGTGGGCGTCGTACACGAGCGGCAGGCCACTGCGCATGCGGGCCGGCTGGGCCACCAGCAGCCCCTCGACGTGGTGCGCGTGCAGGACATCGAAGCGGCGCGAGGCGACCACGCTCGCCACCTTCCAGGCGAGCGCCGGATCGTAGATCGCGAGCTTGCGCACGCTCGGCCCCACCGGCATGCGCCAGTACGCCTCGCGTCGAAAGATCCGGTGCACGGGAAAGCCGAGCGCCTGGGGGGCTTCCGCCACGTGATAGGTGATGAGCTCCACCTGGTGACCGCGCGCAGTCAGCGCCTCCGCCAGCCGCTCGATCCGCAGCGGCGTACCGCGACGCGCCGGCATCGGGCAGGCGGCCACCATCGCGATCCTGAACCGCTCGCTCGAGGCGCCCCGAGTCAGCTTGGCCCTCGATGAGACCGGCGGGCGCTCCGGGCTCGTCTCGCACGGACGCGGCGCGAGCGCCCAATATGCGGGCGAATCGGCTCCGGGCTTCATCAGCGGCGCCGGTCGGCGATCAAATGGCCCGGAGCCGCGCCGAACAGGCGGGTCTTCAGCTGCTCGGCGCGCCCGGGGGCTCCCGGCACCGCGACCGCGAGCAGATCCACGAGCGCCCGCGCCGCGTTCCAGTTGTGAGCCCACCAGCGCACGAGCGTTCGCAAGCAACGTGCGCGCTCCTCGGGCGAAAGCCGCTCGCGCCGGAGGAGCTTCAGATACTCGTCGTAGAGCCGCCAGGTTGGAAAGCTCGCCCGGCCCGCGAGCGCGCTGTCGTGCCAGGCGGCGCGGTCACCGGAGCGATGCTGCGCCCGCGTGTAGCGATTCGGATGCTCGCGCATCTCGGCGAGCGGCGCGGGCAGTTGGACCATCCGCCCGCGAAGCGCCAGCTGGGCGAGCAGCGCGCGGTCTGCGCCGTGGAAGCTCCCGTGCAGCAACGAGCCTTGCAGCGCCTCGCGGCGAATGAGACCGAAGAAGTCCACGCAGGAATGCGAGCGCAGCACCATCCAGGCGAAGCGCTCCGAGGGGGAACCCGTGTCGGCGCGACCGAGCTCGCTGTCGTACAGGCCGAGTCGAGCGCCGCCGGCGTCGATGTAGGAGACGACGGAGTAGCACAGCAGCACCTCGCTCCGCTGCTCGAGAATCCGGCAGGTCTTCTCGAGAAAGGACGGCAGTATCCGGTCATCGTGCGCGAGCCACTTGAAATAGCGACCCCGGGCCTGGGCGTAGGCCAGGTTGTAGTTCGGAGCGGCGCCCAGATTGCGGGCGTTGCGGTAGTAGCGGACGCGCGGATCGGAGGCGGCGAAGTCGCGGCAGATCTCGGCCGTGCGGTCGGTCGATGCGTTATCGCACAGGATGAGCTCGAGATCGCCCAGGGTCTGGCCCAGGACCGAGCGGATGGCCTCCTCGAGATAGCTCTCCCCGTTGAAAACCGGCATCCCGACGCTGACGAGGGGACCCTCGGGCGCGGGCTCGCTCGTCTCTTGCATCGATGCCTCTGGCATGACCGCTCACCCGGCGCGGGCGCGCCGACAGAGGGGTTAACGCACGAGGGTTGCTCCGGTTTCCGCGAAGTTTCAGTGTCCGTAGCTTCAGGCGCAAGGACGTGCCCGCCGCCGAAGGCGGCCGGGCGGCGGGCAAAAGTCACGCCTTTTGCGCGCCGTCGCGCCGGGCCGGGCAGCAAGCCCGGATCCAGCGCAATCAATCACGGAAACTTGATCTTCCCGCCGCCGCCAGCGCTCGGACCCGGACCGATGTTCGAGCCGACCTCGGGCACGACGATGCGGGAGGCGGCCTCGCGCCTGAGCTCCCGGGCCTCATCGATGGCCTGCTCGACCGCGAGCCGGACCCCCTCGGGGAATTTCTCCAGTGCCTCCTCGAGCGTGGCCGCCTCGATGTCGAACCCGAGCGGCAGGACGCCGGCCGGGGTCAGCAGCTGGGTCTGCCCGGAAAACAGCACCGAACGCGAGCTATCGGGAGCGCCCTGCGAAGTCACGGGGACGAGGCGGCGAATCGTGCCGGCCCGACGGTCGGTGTAGATTTCTTCCCGGTACAGTCCCGCCGGATCCAGGCGGACCTCCGGGACGTCGCTCTTGGCTGCCATGGGAATCCTATGCGGTGGGGAGGCGGGTCCATTGTACCAGTGCCGACACGAAAGGACGGTCCGCCTCCAGGATGTCCTCGTCCGCGAGCCGCTCCGGCTCGATCCATTTCAACGCCTGGCCGTCGAGACCGCGCGGGGACCCGCGATAGCGCTCAACGAGCCACATCGAGAGCTCGACGTGCCGATCCGGGTAGCGATGCTCGAGACGCATGAAGGGGCGGCTCGCGAGGACCTCGATGCCAAGCTCCTCCTCGAGCTCGCGCTCGAGCGCCCGCGACTCCGACTCGCCCGCCGCCACCTTCCCACCCGGAAACTCCCAACGTCCGGCCATGTGCCGGCCCGCGGGACGCTCGGCGATCAGCACGCGGCCGGCGCCGTCGAACAGCGCAGCCGCCACCACCCGAATCGGGGTGAGCCGCCCGGCGTCGCTCACTCGACGCTCGAGAGCGCGCCGTGACAGTGCTTGTACTTCTTGCCCGAGCCGCACGGGCAGGGCTCGTTGCGCCCGATCTTGCGCTCCCCGCGCACGAAGGTGCCCTGCGGCTCGGCCATCGGCGGCGGCATGCCGGCCATGCCGCCCGCGCCGAACAAGCCGGCGCTCGCGGCCCCGTCCGCGTCGGGCTCCTCCGGGCCGCCTGCGCCCGTGGAGAGCACCGACAGCGCTTCCGCGTGCTGCGCCTGCAGCGCGCGCATCAGCCGGCGGCGCCGCTCCTCCTCCTCGCGATCGACCTCTTCCTGCGTGCGCACCTCGATCTGCATCAGGTGCGACACGGTCTCGAACTTCACGCGATCGAGCATCGCGGTGAACATCTGGAAGGCTTCGCGCTTGTACTCGAAGCGATAATCCTGCTGGGCGTAACCGCGCAGGTGAATGCCCTGGCGCAGGTAGTCCATCGCGGCGAGGTGATCCCGCCAGTAGGAGTCGAGCGTGCGCAGCATCACGTCCTTCTCGATGTGGCGCATGAGATCCGGCCCGATCCGGGCGACCTTGGCGTCATAGGCCTCGGAGGCCTCGCGGACGAGCCGGGCGCGCAGCGCGGGCTCCTCGAGCTCCGGCTCCTGCGCGAGCCACGACTTCGGGTCCACACGCACGTTGAAGTCGCTCTCGAGCGCCTTCGCGAGCCCCTCGAGATCCCAGTCGGCGGGCATGGCGTGCTTCGGCAGGAACTGGTCGACCAGCGATCCGACCGCCTCCTCGAGAATGCCGCGGACCGGCTCCGAAACGTCCGCGGTCGCCATGATCTCGGTGCGCTGCTGATAGACGACCTTGCGCTGATCGTTGGCGACGTCGTCGAACAGCAGCAGCTGCTTGCGGATGTCGAAGTTGTGCGCCTCGACCTTGCGTTGGGCTTTCTCGATCTGCCGGCTCAGCATGCCGCTCTCGATGACCTCGCCCTCCTTCATCCCGGCCATCTTGAGCAGCCGCTGCGTGCGCACCGGATCGCCGAAGATGCGCATCAGGTTGTCTTCCATCGACAGATAGAAGCGGCTCGACCCGGGATCGCCCTGCCGCCCGGACCGGCCGCGCAGCTGGTTGTCGATTCGGCGGGATTCGTGCCGCTCGGTGCCGACGATGTGCAGGCCGCCGGCCCCGAGCACCGTGTCGTGCCGCAGCTGCCACTCGTTCCTGACGCCCTCGCGCGTCCCCCCGTCGCCCTCCTCTGCGAGGGCGTTGAGCTCGGCCTCGAGGTTGCCGCCGAGCACGATGTCCGTGCCGCGCCCCGCCATGTTGGTGGCGATCGTGACCCCGCCGGGACGGCCGGCCTGGGCCACGATGTGGGCCTCGCGCTCGTGCTGCTTCGCGTTCAGCACCTGATGGTCGACGCCTTCCTTCTGCAGCAGTCCCGCCAGGAACTCCGAGGTCTCGATGGAGGTGGTGCCGACCAGCACGGGCTGCTTGCGCTCCACGCAGTCGCGGATGTCCTCGATGATCGCCTTGAACTTGTCGCTCTGGGTGAGATAGACGAAGTCGGGCATGTCCTTGCGGACCATGGCCTTGTGGGTCGGAATCACCACCACTTCGAGGCCGTAGATCTGCAGGAACTCCGGCGCCTCGGTGTCGGCGGTGCCGGTCATCCCGGAGAGCTTCTTGTAGATCCGGAAGTAGTTCTGGAAGGTGATCGAGGCGACCGTCTGGTTCTCCTCGCGCACCCGCACGCCTTCCTTGGCCTCGATCGCCTGGTGCAGGCCGTCGGACCAGCGCCGTCCCGGCATCGTGCGGCCGGTGAACTCGTCGACGATGACGATCTCCCCGGCGCGGACGATGTATTCGACGTCGCGCTTGTAGAGCGCGTGCGCGCGCAGCGCCGCATTCAAGTGATGCATCAGGCGGATGTTGCCCGGATCGTAGAGGCTCTCGCCCTCGCGCAGCAGTTCCGCCTGCAGCATCAGCTGCTCGACGTGCTCGTGCCCTTCCTCCGTGATGTGGACCTGCTTGGTCTTCTCCTCCACCGCGAAGTCGCCCGGGCCCTCCTCCTCCATCTGCCGCGTGAGGCGCGGCACCAGCTGATTGATCCTGAGGTAGAGCTCGGTGCTCTCCTCGGCCGGCCCCGAGATGATGAGCGGCGTTCGCGCCTCGTCGATCAGGATCGAGTCGACCTCGTCGACGATGGCGTAGGAAAGCGCCCGCTGCACCCGCTCGTCGAGGGAGAAGGCGAGGTTGTCCCGGAGGTAATCGAAGCCGAACTCGTTGTTGGTTCCGTAGGTGATGTCGCAGCCGTAAGCCGCGCGCTTCTCCTCCGGCGTCTGGGCGTTCTTGATGACCCCGACGGTGAGTCCGAGGAACCGGTAGACCGGTCCCATCCAGTCGGCATCGCGCTGGGCCAGGTACTCGTTCACCGTCACGACGTGCACGCCCTCCGCGGGCAGCGCGTTGAGATAGGCGGGGAGCGTCGCGACCAGCGTCTTGCCCTCGCCCGTGCGCATCTCGGCGATCTTGCCCTGGTGCAGAGCGATGCCGCCGATCAGCTGCACGTCGAAGTGGCGCATCTTGAGCGTCCGCCAGGCGGCCTCGCGCACCACGGCGAACGCCTCGGGCAGCAGATCGTCCACGGTGGCGCCGTCGCGCAACCGCTCGCGAAATTCCCCGGTCTTGGCGCGCAACGCCTCGTCGGAGAGGGCCTGAAGCTTCGGCTCGTGCTCCCGGGCCGCGCGGATGTACCGGCCATAGCCGCGGATGAGCCGATCGTTGCGGCTGCCGAAGAGGCGCTTGAGAGTGTGGAGCAAAATGGCGATCCTGCTAGCTGACTGGGCTTGCGTCTCGGCGCCCGGGGCCGGTTACGGGGCCGGGTATTCTACGCATTCCTGGCCGAGGGTCCCAATGGGCTCCCGGCTGCGCAAATCAAGGCCGGTTTGCGGGCGCTCCGGCGCTCCTGCGGGACCCCTGGGGCGGCCGCCGCGGGCGGGGGCGGCCTTCAGCGGGCGGGCGTCGCGGCGAGGGGGGCGGTGGTGGCGGCGGTGCGCAGGATCGTCGAGCTGGCGTGCAGGCGGATGAATGCCGCCGGATTGATCTCGCGGCCGTGGAGCAGCACTTCGAAGTGCACGTGCGGGCCGGTGGACCGGCCGGTGTCGCCGACGAGGGCGACCACGTCTCCCCGGTGCACGGTCTGCCCGACGTGCACCAGGATCTTCTCCGCATGGCCGTAGCGCGTCGAGTAACCGTCGCCGTGGTCGATCTGCACCATGTTGCCGTAGCCGCCTCGGGGCCCGGCCCAGGTGACGACGCCGGCGGCCACGGCGTGGATGGGCGTGCCCATCGGAGCGGCGAAGTCGATCCCCTCGTGGAACTCATCGCCTCCGGTGAACGGGTCGATCCGCTCCCCGAACGGGGAAGAGATGTAGCCGGTGCTCACGGGACGACCCTCGGGGTGGATCTCCTGGCGAAGCTGGCGCGTGAGGATGACGTTCTCGAGCGCCGAGAGCTGCGCGGCCCGCCGATCGAGCTCGCCCTCCATGCTCTTGAGCATGGCCGAAACCCCGCCCATGGTGGGCTCGGCCCCCGGTATGTCCGCCTCGGGCCCCCCCTGGGGGGGGTTCTGGCCGAAATCGAACTCGCTGCTCTTGATGCCGGCCATCGTGGCGAGGCGCTTGCCGAGGGCGTCGATTCGCATCACGTGCGCCTCGATGTCCCCGAGCTGTATCGCGAATGCGTGCGCGCGCGCGCGCGTCCGCTGTTTGCGCTCGGCGATCTGCTGGCGCTGGTGGGCGAGAATGCCGCTCCAGTGCGAGGCCTCTCCCAGCGCGACATTCTCGTTGTGGGTGCGCCCCACGGTGAGCCCGGCGGCGAAGGCCCCGCCCAGGATCG
>JAKAZP010000058.1 GCA_021815905.1 Pseudomonadota bacterium
CGTTCACGCACATGACGGGCGATGTGGTCAAGGCGATGCGCGCCTGTCCGCAGCCCATCATCGCCGCGGTCGATGGCGTATGCGCCGGCGCCGGCGCCATTCTCGCGATGGCTTCCGACTTTCGCCTGGGCACCCCGCGGGCGAGGACGGCGTTTCTCTTCACCCGGGTGGGACTCGCCGGGTGCGACATGGGCGCCTGCTCGATCCTCCCGCGCATCATCGGCCAGGGGCGCGCCTCGGAGCTCCTCTACACCGGTCGCGCCATGACCTCCGAGGAAGCGCTCGCCTGGGGCTTCTTCAATCGGCTGGTCGCCCCCGACGCCCTGCTCGAGGAGGCGAGCGCGCTCGCCGGTCAGATCGCCACGGGCCCCACGCTCGCGCACGCGGTGACCAAGCGCATGCTGCACGCCGAGTGGAGCCTGCCGGTCGATGCCGCCATCGACGCCGAGGCCGAGGCGCAGGCCGAGTGCATGCGAAGCGAGGATTTCCGCCGCGCCTACCGCGCGTTCGTGGCCAAGGAAAAGCCGCGATTCGAAGGCAATTGAGCCTCCAATGAGCGCCGCCCACTTCACCGACTGGCCCTTCTTCGCCGAGCGTCATCGTGAGCTCGCCACGGCGCTGCGCGGCTGGGCGGCGACACGCCTCGAGGCTATGCCGCGGGCCGAGGATCGCGCGACGGTCGAGGCCACCTGCCGCCGGCTCGTGCTCGAGTTGGGAAAGGCGGGATGGTTGCGTCACTGCCTGCCGCAAGCGGCGGAGCCGGGAACGCCCCCGCGCGCGGGTGCGCCGTTCGACGTGCGCGCGCTCGCGCTCATCCGCGAGACCCTCGCCCGGCAGCACGCACTCGCCGATTTCGCCTTCGCGATGCAGGGGCTCGGGAGCGGCCCGATCGCGCTCGCCGGCTCCCCGGAACTCAGGGAAAGCTATCTGCCGCGCGTCGCATCGGGCGAGGCGATCGCCGCCTTCGCGCTCTCGGAAGCGGATGCGGGCTCGGATGTCGCGGCGCTGCGATGCCGCGCGCGCCGCGTGGGCGATGAGTACACACTCGAGGGCGAGAAGACCTGGATCTCCAACGGCGGCATCGCGGATTTCTACTGCGTGTTCGCCCGTACCAGCGGCCCGGATCAGCGGCCCGATGGCACGACTTCCGCGGCCGGCATCAGCGCGTTCGTGGTGGATGCCGCGAGTCCCGGACTTTCGATCTCGCGCCGCATCGACACCCTCTCCCCGCACCCGCTCGCGACGATCCGGCTCGAAGGCTGCGCGGTGCCCGCGACTCGACGGCTCGGCGCCGAGGGCGAGGGCTTCAAGCTCGCCATGCGCACGCTCGATGTCTTTCGCACGTCCGTGGCGGGGGCCGCGCTCGGCTTCGCGCAGCGCGCCCTCGACGAGGCGCTCGCGCATGCGCTGAAGCGGCGCATGTTCGGCCGGACACTCGCGGATTTTCAGCTCACCCAGGCCGCGCTCGCCGACATGGCCTGCGGGATCGATGCGGCCCGGCTCCTCACCTACCGGGCCGCGTGGCTCCGTGATCGGGGCGAGCGCGCAACCCGCGAGGTCGCAATGGCGAAGATGGCCGCCACCGAGACGGCGCAGAAGGTCATCGATCGCGCCGTGCAGATGTTCGGCGGCCGGGGAGTCGCTCGCGGGGAGACGGTCGAGCATCTCTATCGCGACATCCGCGCGCTGCGCATCTACGAGGGGGCGACCGAAGTGCAGCAACTCATCATCGGCCGGGATCTCATCGAGCGCGCCTCGAGGGGAGCCACTTGAGCCCATTACGGTTCCTGCAGCCGCCGGATTGGCCGCGCCCCTCCGGCTACAACAACGGCGTACTCGCCGAGGGCCGCCAGATCTACGTCGCGGGCCAGGTGGGCTGGGAGCCGCGAACGGGCCGATTCCCCGGGGCCTCGATCTCGGAGCAGGTGCGACAGGCGCTCAGGAACGTGCTCGCGGTGCTCGCGCAGGCGGACGGCGGCCCCGAGCACATCGTGCGCATGACCTGGTATCTCACGAGCCGCGCGGAGTATCTCGCGCAGCTCGAGGCGATCGGCGCCGCCTACCGCGAAGTCATGGGCAAGCATTTCCCCGCCATGACCGCGGTGGAGGTCACCGCGCTCATCGAGCCGCAGGCCAAAGTCGAAATCGAGGCGACGGCGGTCATTCCTTAGCGCCGCTGCAAACCGGGAAACCCGCAGGCGACCTCAGGCCTGGAGGCGGAACCGATCGCGATGGCGCGCCATGGTCTCGATGAACCGGTCGATGTCGGCCTCGGAGTTGTAGAAGTGGATCGTCGCCCTGATGTTGTCTTCCCGGAAGGAAGTCACGATGTTCTGCTGCATCAGTCTTTCGAAGAGCTCGGCGACATCCCGTGACGGCACGCACACCATCGGACCTCTGCGAGCATCGTCCGCCGGAGTCACGGCCGGCCAGCCGATGTCGGCCAAGCTGTCCATGCAGCGCCGCGTCAGCATGCGCACGCGCCGCTCGATCGCATCCGTTCCCGCCTCGAGAATGATCTTCAGTCCCGCCTCGGCGGCGTAGCAGTTGACGACCGGCGGCGTTCCGGCCTCGAACCGCCGTGCGCTGCTGGCCGGCTGGTTCGCGAAGATGTTCATCGCAGCGACGTCCTCCTGCGCGAACCAGCCGGAGTGGCTCGGCACGAGCCGGCCGATCAGGTCCGAGCGCACGTACAGAAAGCCGATACCGGCCGTGCCCAGCAGGTACTTGAGCATGCCGCCGACCACGAAGTCCGCCCCGAGATCGCGCGGCGACACCGTCATCGCACCGACGGCCTGGTAGGCATCGAGCAGCATCAGGGCGCCCCGCTCGCGCGCGATACGCGCGATGCCCGCGATATCCAGTCGGGCGCCATTGCGGTAACACACCTGCGTCACGGCCACGAGCCTGGTCCGCTCGTCGATGGCCTGCGCGAACCGCTCGAGCGGGATGTACCCGTCGGCCGCCGCCTGCACGTGCACGACCTGGGCGCCGCGGCGCGCCTGCGCGTGCCATATCTGCGCGTTGGTGGGAAACTCGAAATCACTGACGACCACCCGGTTGCGGGCGCCCCGGAAGTCGAGCGCGCTCGCGAGAGCGTTGATGCCCGCGGATGCCGAGGCGGTCACCGCGATTTCGTCGCGCCCGACCCCGAGCACGCGCGCCATGAGCGACCGCACCGCCTCGTTCTTCGTCACCCAGACATCCCAGTTCGCTCCGACCGACAGCCGATCGTCCATGTAGGCGCTGATCGCATCCCGGACGCTGTCGGCCAGCGCGCAATACGAGCCGGTGTTCAGGTAGGTCTTGTGCTCGAGTACGGGAAACCGTCGCCGCAGCCGCTCGAAGCCCGTGCTCGTGCTCATCTCGGCCTCGATGATATGGGTTGCGCTCCGCGGCCAGTCGGGACCGGCGCCGGCGACGACCGATCGCCGCTCAGAGCCCCACGCCGGGCGGGGCGCGCCATCGTCCTCACCCATGCGCCTCGGTGACCCGGGGCGGCGGGGGATCGCCGCTGCGCCACGGCACGATGTGTGCGGCGAGTCCCGCGCGCTCGAGCCGCGCCTCGAAGGCGGCCAGCTCGCCGGTCTCGATCCTGCGCATGCTCGCCTTCATCGCCGACCAGCGGGCCTCGAGCGATCGGGCCTCGGTCTCGTCGGCGCTCGTTACGGGAGGATCCTGATCCACCAGGTGGATCAGGTACATCACGGGGGCGGTGAGCAGGCGGCTCGGGTAGCCGACGTAGTCCTGCACGTGATGCGGCAACGGCGGTTGCGGCACCTGGTCTTCCCAGCGGGCGATCCGGGCGATGAGCGCGCGGCCGGCGGCGTCGACACCGCCGGCATGGCCGGCGCGGTCCGCCCTGCGCATCAAGCCGCGCGCCTGCTGCGCGATCGAGCGCATGCGGTTCACGGATCTGTCGATGTCGTTCGCCATGGCGCGCAGCCGGGCAAGCAGCCGCTGCTGCCGCTGCCACTGCGCCGGGCTGTGCGGCGGATGCCGCGGATCATTCACCACGTCGAAGTCCTGGGTCATCGATCGGCCGTCGTAGGTCAACCGCACCGCGTAGCGCCCGGGCGCAATCCGGTACGGATACTGACTGACGTAGCGGATCGTGTCGGAAGTCGGCACGTACGGCCCGACGCGCAGATTCCAGACATAGGTGTTCATGCCCGCCTTGGCCGGTACCGGCGGCGGCGGCGGCAGCACCTGGACGCCCTTGACCGAGCTGCGCGCCTGACGCTGCGCCGGCGCGCTGGTGAATCTGCGGATCACCTGGCCCGCGCCGTCGAGGATCTCCAGCACCAGCGGGTGCAGACGGGCATTCACCGTGTCGGCGAGCTCGTAGCGAATGATGGCTCCGTCGGGAGGATTTCGGCCGAGGGGCAGCATCAGCGGCATGCTGAAATGGTGGCCAAGCCGGTAGGTGCGGCGCGGCTTGAACAGATACATGCCCGTCGTCCCGAGCTGGCCCAACATGCGGGCATCGATCTGCTCGAGCGGGGTCACGTCGTCCAGGATCCAGAATGCGCGGCCCTGGGTCGAGGCGACCAGGTCGCCGTCATGCACCTTCAGGTCGGTCACGGGTACGATCGGCAGCTTGAGCTGAAACGGCTGCCAGCTCGACCCGTCGTCGAAGGATATGAACACGCCGCGCTCGGTGCCGGCATACAGCAGGCCGGCGCGGACCGGATCCGCGCGCACCACGCGCACGAACGCCTCGGGAGGCAGGCCGCGCGTGATCGGCTGCCAGGTGTGGCCGCCGTCCCGGCTCCGGAAGAGCATCGGACGAAAGTCGCCGAACTTGTAACGGGTGGCGGCGACGTAGATCTCCTGCGCATCGTGCGGCGACACCTCGATGCACTCGACCTGGGCGTCATCGAGTCCGGGAGGCGTGACGTTCGCCCAATGCCGGCCGCCGTCGCGGGTCACGTGAACGAGACCGTCGTCGGTGCCGACCCAGAGCGTGGCGGCCGCCTGAGGCGACTCGGCCATGTTGGTGATCGTATCGTAGGTCTCGCCGCCGGCGCCCTCGAGCATGATGGGACCGCCGTCGGTGCCCTCGCGGGCCGGCTCGTGGCGGGTGAGATCGGGACTGATTGCCTTCCACGTCTGCCCGCGGTCCGTCGACTCGAGCACGGCCTGGGCGCCGTAGTAGATCACCTTGGGATCGTGCATGGACACCAGCACCTGCGCGTCCCAGTTGGAGCGATACTGCAGGCTCTTCGGCTGCTGGAAGGCTTCGAAGTAGGCGGAGGGCGGAATCTCGCGGATCTGTCCGTCCCGCGCGTCATACTCGGTGACCTGGCCGAGTATCCCCGTGGCGTAGATGTGCGCAGGATCGTGCGGGTTCATGCTGACCCAGCCGCTCTCGCCGCCGCCGACGGAATGCCAGTTCTGCCGTCCGATGCCCTGCGACAACGTACGGCTCTCGATGCCCACCGTTCCCCAGTCCTGCTGTGCGCCGTACACCCGGTACGGGAAGCTGTCGTCGGCGAACACATGATAGAACTGGCCGGTCGGCTGGTTGAGGTCGCTCGACCAGCTCCGACCGCCATCGAGGGTGACGAAGCCGCCGCCGTCGCTGCTTTCGACCATGACCCGGTCATTGTCTGGATTGATCCACAGATCGTGGTTGTCGCCGTGCGGGTTCTCGATCGCGTGCACCGTCTTGCCGCCGTCGGTCGACTTCACCAGCACGTTGCCGAGGACGTATACGGTGTTCTTCTTCTGGGGATCGGCGAAGATGCGGGTGTAGTACCACCCCCGGTCGCGGATGGCGGGGGTGTCGTTGACCCGCCGCCAGCTCCGCCCGGCGTCATCGGACCGGAACACGCCGCCGTGCACCGCCTCGATCATGGCGTAAACCCTGCTCGGGTCGACGGGCGAGACGGAGACCGCCGTGTTGCCCATCAGCGCAGGCAAGCCGCCGCTCAGACGATGCCAGGTGCCGCCTCCGTCAGTCGATTTCCACAGGCCGCTGCCCGGCCCCCCGCTGCGCACGTTCCATGGACGATGCCGATAATCCCAGAGCCCCGCGTACAGGATCTGCGGATTCTGCGGGTCGATGCTCAGATCGTGGGCGCCCGTCGTGCGGTTGACGAACAGCACGCGGCTCCATGTCTTGCCGCCATCGAGCGAGCGGTACACGCCGCGCTCGCTCGTCGGTTTCCAGGGGTTGCCCTGCGCGGCCACGTACACGATCTCGGGATTTCGAGGATCGACCGCGACCGCGCCGATCTGCACCGTCTGCGCAAGACCGATGTGCTTCCAGGTCCTGCCTCCGTCGGTCGACTTGTAGATGCCGTCCCCGGGCGAGGTGGTCTGGCCGCGGACCGAGGACTCGCCGGTGCCGACGTAGATCACTTTCGCATCGGAGGGCGCCACGGCGATCGCGCCGATGCCTCCGACCTTGAAGAAGCCGTCCGACACGTTGTGCCACGTCTCACCGGCGTCGATGCTCTTCCAGACGCCCCCGCCGGAGGAGCCGAAGTAGAAAGTGTCCGGCTCACCGGCCACGCCGGCGACCGCGGTCGCCCGCCCGCCTCGGAACGGTCCGATGCTTCGCCAGCGCAAGGCCTGAAACAGGCTCGGATCGAGCGGGCGCTGCGCGACGCCGCCCGGTGGCGCGTCGGCGGCCGCCGCGCACATCCCGAGCCCGAGGAGCGCGACCGCCCCCCAGGCCACGACGCGACCGCCGGATGCCCGGGACCCCATTTCGCTCTGTCTACTGAACATCACCTGACGCTCCCCCTGCGCGACGCTCTCACGTCCCGCCCTCGGCAACCCCTGACCGTACCCGACGTTCCCAGCTTTCCGGCGGCTCACTTGAAGTGCGCGGTGAAGCTCATGAAGATCACGCGGCCCAGCGAATCATAGAGAACCGGGAACGTGTTGGCATCTCCGAAGAACTCCGGATTCGCGAAGCCGAAATTACCGACCGTCGAGGTCAGAGGAGGATCGCGGTTCATGAGATTCGTGATGCCGAGGTGCATCGTCAGCCGCGACAGGCTGTAGGAAAGGGTGAGATCGAGGTACTGGCGCCGGCCGAGCACTCCGTCCACCACGTCGGTGGCCCCCGCGAGCGGCGTGCCTTTCTGATTCTGATCGAGGCCGACGGAGCTGATGTAGCGCCACAGCAGCGACACGCCGAGCCCCCGCACCGGCCAGTCCGAGGGCACCTGCCAGGTGACCCGCAGGTTGTGACGCCAGACCGGCCGCGGGAAGCCGCAGGTGAAGCCGTAGAGGCCGGCGCAATCGTACACCGGCAGGCCGGGAGAGGACTCCTGATCGAACGACAGCAGGTACGTTCCCGAGAAGTCGAGGAACACCGTGCCCGAATCCCCCAATCCCAGCCGGCGCAGCGCGAAGCCGTCCTCCAGGCTGACATCCAAGCCGCGCTCCCTCACGTAGCCGACGTTGACGTTGGTCTCGGAAACGAACGCGTTCGTCGACCCGAACAGCTCGCCGCCCTGGCTGCGATGGACGTCGCCGCAGAACAGCCCGCGCGTGATGCACTCGTTGACGATGGTATTGAAGTTGAGAGTGCCGATCTCGTTGCTCAGATCGATGTCGTAGAAGTCCACCGAGCCCTTCAGGCCGGGCGCGAACCGCGGCCTCACCACCATGCCGATCTCGCGGGTGATCGCGGTCTCCGGCTGCAGATTGAGATTGCCGCCGAAGACGCCGTTGCACAGCCCGGCCACGCACTGCGGAATGATGCCGTACTGCGCGGGAGTCACGCCCGTGCGCTCGCACTGAGCGAGCGTCGCTCCGCTCGCCACCGCTCCCGTCGCCGGGTCCACCGGACCCGCGCACGGATCGCTGCCGGAGCTCGAGCCTTGCGTCACCGGAGCGAACAGCTCGTTGATGTCCGGCGCGCGAATGGACCGGTTGTAGCTCAGGTGGAAGGCGACATCCGGAACCGGCGCGTAATGCACACCGAACTTGTAGGTGTGGGCCAGAACGGCACCGGAACGGCTCGCGACCCCGTAATGCGACAGCCGATAGCCGGTATCGAGCGCGAGGAGGGTCGCATAGGGGCGATCCTCGATGAGGGGCACGTTCAGCTCGCCGAAATACGAGCGCACGTTGACGCTGCCGGACACCGGCAGAACCGGACTGCCGAGAGCGCCGCTCGTGAGCGCGTAGTCCGGGATAAAATCCAGGCTGTTGCGGCGATAGGCCGCACCCAGCGCGAATCCGACGCCCTGCCTCGCGAGCGGGCTGACGATGCCGTAGCGGGTGAGATCACCGGTGACGCTGCCGGAGTCCACCGTCTGAATCGTGCTGCCCTGCTCCTGCGAGGCCACAGCGAGATAGGCCTCCTCGGCCGCATTGTTCAGCCCGCCGACCGAGAAGATGTTCGCCGGCACGCAGCCGCCGGCCGGATTCTGGCAGACCACGCTGCCGCTCGGGCCGGTGGTGGCGAGCAACGCCTGCTGCAGGTTGGTCTGCGAGATCGAGCCCGTGAAGTTCTCGTTGAGGATCGCTTCGCCGCGCTGAGCCGACAGGTCGTAGGAGATTCCCGGGACGATGGTTCCGCGGGATCCGAATACCATCCTGTAATCGGTGTGCTCGATGTTGTCTTCCCGGTTGCCGAACTCGACCGCGCGCTTGAAGAAGATCACGCTGGCCGTGTCGCTCGGCGACAGGCCCGCGGCCCCGCACATCCATTGCTCTTCCTGTGCCGACATCAGCGGATTGTTGCAGTTGATGCTGAAGGTATTGATGATCGCGTCCGGCGCCGCCTGCGTCGAGTTGTCGTTCTCCATGAACATCACGTTGCCGTACAGGTCGACGTGGGAGTTGATCCTGCGGTGGGCGAAGCCGCCGAGGTTGTAGCGCGCCTCGGGCAGCCTCAGATAGTTCGCCGGGTTGAAGTTGTACTGCGAGCCGTTATCCGGAAGGATGGTCGCCGAGCCGTTCGGATCGACGATGCCGCGCGCCGGCAGACCGGCCCCGGCGCGCGCGTTGCTGAGGAACCGCCCGCCCGGGATCGCCGAGGAGCCGGCGGTGCACCGGCCATAGGCCACCTGACTGGCCGGGCCATAGGCCTGCTGGCACTGCAGGTTGGTGGACGCCGGCAAGCCGTTCGGGAGGGTCGCGAGCGCGTACACCCCGAACGGTCGCTGCCCGTCGGTGACGGCATTGAGATGGGTGTAACCGGCATACACCGTGACGTTGCCGTCGCCGTGGGCGAAATTGCTGCCCCAGATGAGCGTGGTGTCGTAGCTGAACCCGTCGCCCTGGCCGGTGATGCTCTCCTGGTTGTCGACGGTGAACCCCTGGAAATCCTTCTTCATGATGAAGTTGACCACCCCGGCGACCGCGTCCGAGCCGTAGACGGAGGAGGCGCCTCCCGTCAGCACGGCGACGCGCTCGACCAGCGCCTGGGGAATGAAGTTCAGATCCACCTCGGGGCCGCCGAGCGGGCTGCCCGGCATCACGCGCTTCCCGTCGACGAGCACCAGGGTGCGCGAGGGGCCGAGTCCGCGCAGGTCCACGTTGGCGACGCCGCGAGCGCCTCCGGGGTTTGAGGTCTGATTGGTGGAGAAGTTGCCCTGAACGGACGGCAGCTGATTCAGCAGGTTCTCGACGTTTTGCGCGCCCTGGAGCTCGAACTCCTTGTGGCTCACGACGTGCAGACCGGCCGACACCGCCAGCCGCGATTCGCGCACCCGCGAACCGGTGACCAGCACCTCCTGCAGCACCGGAGTCCGCTTCCCCGCGGCGGACCCGGCGTTGCCGGTGCCGGCGACGGTCTGACCCGCATCCTCGGATATGCTCTGGAGCGTCGGGGCCGCAGCCGCCGGCTTCGACAGAACGAGCAATAGACTCATGGCAGCCCCGAAGCGTGCTGCGCGGCTCAGGCGAAGCGCAGCGGTGACATTCGCTGACTTTGGCACGTTACCCCCCGTTTGGCGCGTGTTGCTTGCGGCCTCAAACTCGTGAGCGACAAATCCGCCTGACGGCATTCATGTCGCGACGCACCGCGACCGCCCGCGGTTGCCATTGATTGACACAACTTGAAGCGCGCGACGCCGGCGCCTTTGGAAATTATTGTTATGGTCGTTTCCGCTGCTTGTACAGCGGAATTTTAGGCCGGCAGGCCTAAAGCGCCGGGGGCGGGCCGCGGCTCGCCCCAAAACGGAATGCGCCGCGCCGCGTCGTCGCGATTGCGCGGCGGGAGAGCCCGCCCGCCGGGCGCTGACATTGTCCGGCTCAGCGAGCCGTACGGGCGCACTAACAGCCGGTCGCGGCGGCCTCGCCC
>JAKAZP010000059.1 GCA_021815905.1 Pseudomonadota bacterium
AAGGAAACCTGGCTGAAGCGCACGCACGGGCGGCTGCTGTCCCGCTTGTTCGACCGGCCGATGCTGCTCGTGCCCGGCATCGCGGTGCTGCTGCTCGCCGGCTACCTCACCTATCTGCACGTCGGCACCGGCTTCCTGCCGAGGATGGACGAGGGCGGCTTCGTGCTCGATTACTTCTCCGCCCCCGGCACCTCGCTCGCCGAGACCAACCGCGAGCTGCTGGAGGTCGAGGCGATCCTGAAGAAGGATCCGTACGTCTACACCTTCTCGCGGCGCACCGGCGCGGGGCTCGGCGGCGACCTCAACGAGGCCTATCAGGGCGATTTCTTCGTGCGGCTCGTGCCGTACGGCAAGCGGCCGGACATCTGGCGAGTGATGGACGAGATCGACAGCAAGATCAACACCGAGGTCCCCGGCATCAACTTCGACAGCCATCAGCTGATGAGCGACATGATCGGCGACATGGTGGGCCGGCGTCAGCCGGTGGTGATCTCGCTGAGTGCGAAGAATCCGGCGGTGCTGCCGGCGGTCGCGAACCGCGTCACCGCCGCCATCGCCAAGATCCCCGGGATCGAGCCCTCCTCGGTCAACAGCGGCCTCGTGCCGGCGGGGGATGCGCTCGAGATTCACGTGAGCCCCGCGGCGGCGGCCATGTACGGCCTGACGCCGGCGGAGGGCGCGAGCCAGGTCAATCACTACCTCTATGGCTCGGTGGTCACGAAATACCTCGGCACGGTGCAGGACATCGGCGTGCGGCTGTGGCTCGATCCTCCCGCGAGGAAGATCTACCGGGACGAGCTCGGCAATCTGCCCATCCGCTCTCCGAACGGCGCGGTGCTGCGCCTCGGAACGGTGGCCAGGGTGAGGTTCGTGGCCGGCCAGCCGGAGCTCACCCGCGAGAATCTGGCGCAGGTCGTGCCGGTCACCGCTCAGACGAACGGCGCCGTCAGCCTCGGGGGGACCATCGGTGCGGTGAAGAAGGTGCTCGCCCGCCCGGGCATGCTTCCGAACGGCGTGCAGTACACCCTCGGTGGCCAGTACAAGCAGGAGCAGAAGGCGGCGGCCGGCATGATCAAGGTGTTCGGCGCGGCGCTGATCGCCGAGTTCATCCTGATGCTGTTCCTCTACGAGAGCTTCTCGCTGCCGCTCATCATCATCATCAGCGCGCTGCTCTCGACCGGAGCGGTGTACATAGGCCTCTGGCTGACGGGCGTCGAGCTCAACATCACCGCCATGATGGGTATGGTGATGATCATCGGCATCTCGACCGAGATGGCGATCTTTCTCGTGTCCGAGTACCAGGAGCTGGAGAAGACCCTGCCGCCGCGGCAGGCGCTGTACGAGGCTGCGCGCAACCGGCTGCGGCCGATCACCATGAGCACGGTCGCGATGATCCTGGCGCTGCTGCCGCTCGGAGCCGCGATCAGCGGCTCGGGCGACCAGATGCTGCAGCCGCTCGCCATCTCGATCATCGCCGGAGCGCTGGTCCAGCTGCCGCTCGTGCTGATCGCCATGCCGGTCATCATCGGGCTGACGCGCCGGAATCGCGGCGCGGATGACGCGCCGGCCGCCGGGTGATATGTTGTGGCGCAACGATCACCAACACGAGGCGACCTTCCATGAGATCGTTCCTGAAACAGGCGGCGGCAGCCGCGCTGCTCGCCGCGAGCGTCGCGCTCGCGAGCGCCGCGACCATGCACGTTCATCTCACGGGACGCAGCGAGGTGCCCGCCGTCAAGACCCGTGCCTGGGCCTCGGGGGTGATCGAGATCAGCCCTGACGGGCACGTGTCGGGTGAAATCCACGTACACCACGTCAAGCCCACGATGGCGCACATTCACGAAGGGGCGGCCGATGCGAACGGGCCCCCCATCCTCTGGCTGAAGCACCTGCGGGGCGGCACGTGGGTGGTGCCGAAAGGCGCCAGGCTCACCGCCGAGCAGTACAAGCGCTTTCTCGCCGGCGATCTGTACGTGAACGTGCACAGCAAGGCGCACCCCGCCGGGGAGATCCGCGGACAGCTCAAGCCCTGAGCTGCGGCCTGGAGCCCATCCCGGGGGGGGGGCGCACGGCGGATTCGGCACCGGATCACACCCCGGGCGCCCGGAGGGGCATATCTTTCGCCCGGTGAACCTGTCCTTTCCCGGTCCCGAGGCCCTGCCGGACTCCCCCTACGCGGCTGAGCTGCGCAAAGTCCCCGCGAGCGCGCGCTTCGCTCCCCGCATGGAGGCGGAGTTCGTACGCAGCACGCTGCGCGAGGATCGCATGCTGGTGAGAGTCGCGTGCGTGCTCGCGCTCGCAATCATCGGATTGCGCGCGGTGGAGTTTCTCGCCGGAATCAACCGGGCGCTCGGGCCGGGGCTGCTCGAGAACCTGACCTTCTTTTTCCTGGTGTTCTCGAGCTCGGTCACGCTCGCGTGGCTCGCCTTCAGCCGCGGCTACGAGCGGCGCTATCTGCCCTGGGCGAAGGTTCTCGTGCCGCTGCGCAACGGGGTGCTCGGCGCGCCGCTCGTGTGGGTCGCGCGCGGGCAGCCGGAGCTGCTCACGGTGATACCGATGCTCATGATCGGCCCGTTCCTCTTCCTCGGCTTGCCGTTCCGGACGGCGCTGTTCGCGGTCGCGTTGACGTTGGTCAGCATGTGCTGCGGGGCCGTCGCCTCGCACCTGCCGATCGCGCTCGATCTCAGGGTCGGCGTGCTTCTCGTCACCGCGGCGGTCGTGTTCGCCATCGCGGCCCGCAAGGTCGAGAAGCTCGCCCGGCGGTCATTCCTCGAGGCGCGGGTGATGGCCGAGCTCGCGCAGCACGATCCGCTCACCTGGACCAAGAACCGGCGTGTTTTCGATGAGTATCTGTCGCGGCTCTGGCATCAGGCGGCCGAGGACGGCCGCACGGTGGGAGTCGTGCTGATCGACGTCGATCATTTCAAGCCCTACAACGACCGCTACGGCCATCAGGCCGGCGACCAGGCGCTGCGTCAAGTGGCGCATGCGATTCAGTCGTGCGTGCGCCGCCCTCTCGACCTGGTCGCGCGCTACGGGGGCGAGGAGTTCGCCGCCATCCTCTACGACGTCGACACGGCGCGCGCGACGGAGCTCGCCGAGCGCATCCGGCGAGCGGTCGAGACGCTCGGCATCGAGCATCGCGGCTCGCGCGCGGGCACGCAGCTGACGATCAGCGCCGGGGTCGCGGTGGTGGAGCCGAGCCCGCGGCGCAATGCCTCCGGAGCGCTGCAGCTTGCGGACGAGGCGCTCTATCAGGCCAAGAGCAAGGGGCGCAACCGCACCGAGGTCATGGCGGAAGCCGAATACCGGCACCTCGTGACGGGTGTGTTCTCCAAGGAGTTCGCCGACACGCTCAAGCGCGGCCTGGCGGCCGGCTGAGGCCCCGCCGGGCGAGCTGACGAGGCGCTGCAGCGCATCCTCGGGTCCCGGTCGGCCCCGCAACCCGCCAAATCCGAGAAATCGCCCGCGCCCCGCCCGAGCATCGCGCGAAGCCTGGCAGGAGATCCGGCGCGCGGGGGCGCCGGGCCGGCCGAGTACGTATGGCCGGGGCCATTCGAGGCGCGTAGCCTTTTCCCGGCTCGACCGAGCGCGGGCCGGCTGCCGCGGCGAGGCGGCATCGCCGCAGTGCGGCAATGAGCGTGGTCTTTCCCCGGAGGTACGTCATGAGTGCGGATACGCTTCGCAGCGGTGATGGAGGAGCTGCCGGCCGGGCCGGCGCCGGGCGCAGCGATTCCCCGCGGGAGGCGGCGTTGAGCCCGGAGCTGCTCGAGCGGATGGATGCCTACTGGCGGGCCGCCAACTATCTGGCGGTCGGACAGATCTATCTCTACGACAATCCGCTGCTGCGCGAGCCTCTCGCGCCGCGCCACATCAAGCCGCGCCTGCTCGGCCATTGGGGCACCACCCCGGGTCAGAACTTCATCTACGTCCATCTCAACAGGATCATCGCCCGGGACGATCTCGACATGATCTACATCGCCGGCCCCGGGCACGGCGGCCCCGCGCTCGTCGCCAACACCTATCTCGAGGGCAGCTACACCGAGCGTTATCCGAGCATCACGCGGGACGAGCGCGGCATGCAGCGTCTGTTCAAGCAATTCTCCTTCCCCGGCGGCATCCCGAGTCACGTCGCACCGGAGACGCCGGGATCGATCCACGAGGGTGGGGAGCTCGGCTACTCCCTGAGCCATGCCTACGGGGCGGTGTTCGACCATCCGCGACTCATCGTCGCGTGCGTCATCGGCGACGGCGAGGCGGAAACCGGACCGCTTGCGACCGGCTGGCACGGCAACAAGTTCCTCAATCCCGCGACCGATGGCGCGGTGCTGCCGATCCTGCACCTGAACGGCTACAAGATCGCCAACCCCACGCTGCTCGCGCGCATTCCCGCGCCGGAGCTCGCCGAGTTTCTGCGCGGCTGCGGATACGAGCCGCACGTGGTCGAAGGCGACGATCCGCCGCGCATGCACCAGCTGATGGCCGCGACGCTCGACCGGACAATCGCGGAAATTCAGCGCATCCAGAGCGATGCGCGCAGTGCGGGCTTCAAGGCGCGCCCGCGCTGGCCGATGATCGTGCTGCGGACGCCGAAGGGATGGACCGGTCCGAAGATCGTCGACGGCGAGCCGGTGGAGGGAACCTTCAGAGCCCATCAGGTGCCGCTCGCGCAGGTGCGGACCAATCCGCTGCATCTGAAGCTCCTCGAGCAGTGGATGCGCAGTTACCGGCCGCAGGATCTGTTCGACGAGGCCGGCCGGCTGCGCCCGGAGCTCGCCGAGCTCGCTCCGCGGGGCGAGCGTCGGATGGGTTCGAATCCCCACGCCAACGGCGGGCTTCTGCTCGAGGATCTCGCCATGCCGGAGTTTCGCGAGTACGCCGTCGAGGTGCCGGCGCCCGGTGCCGTCGATGCCGAGGACACGCGCGTGCTCGGAGGCTTCCTGCGCGATGTCATCCGGCTCAATGCGAGCCCGCGCATCTTCCGGCTCTTCGGCCCGGATGAGACCGAATCGAATCGCCTGAACGCGGTGTTCGAGGCGACCGAGCGGCAGTGGACCGCCGAGCGCATCGCCGGCGACGAGCACCTCGCGCCCGAAGGCAGCGTGATGGAGGTCCTGAGCGAGCATCAGTGCCAGGGCTGGCTCGAGGGGTACCTGCTGACCGGTCGCCACGGCGTATTCAACTCCTACGAGGCGTTCGTGCACATCGTCGACTCGATGTTCAATCAGCACGCCAAATGGCTCAAGGTGACGCGGGAGATCCCCTGGCGCCGCCCGCTCGCCTCGCTCAACTACCTGCTCTCCTCGCACGTCTGGCGGCAGGACCACAACGGCTTCACCCATCAGGATCCGGGCTTTCTCGACGTCGTCGTGAACAAGAAGGCGGACATCATCCGCATTTACCTGCCGCCCGATGCCAACTGTCTGCTCTCGGTCATGGATCACTGCCTGCGCTCGCGTCATTACGTCAACGTCGTGGTCGCGGGCAAGCATCCCGCGCCCCAGTGGCTCACGATGGAGCAGGCGGTGAAGCACTGCACCGCCGGCATCGGCATCTGGGAGTGGGCGAGCACGGACCGCGGAAGCGAGCCCGATGTCGTCATGGCCTGCGCCGGGGACGTGCCGACACTCGAGACGCTCGCGGCGGTGAAGCTGCTGCGCGAGCACGCTCCCGGGCTCAAGATCCGCTTCATCAATGTCGTCGATCTCATGAAGCTGCAGCCCGAGACCGAGCACCCCCACGGCTTGAGCGACTGGGACTTCGATGCGCTCTTCACCCGCGACAAGCCGGTCATCTTCGCCTTTCACGGCTTCCCCTGGCTGATCCATCGCCTCGCCTACCGGCGCACGAACCACGCCAACCTGCACGTGCGCGGCTACAAGGAGGAGGGCACGATCACGACGCCGTTCGACATGGCCGTGCTCAACGACCTCGATCGCTTCCACCTCGTCGGGGACGTCGCCGATCGCCTGCCGCAGCTCGCATCGCAGGCGGCCTACATCAAGCAGGCGATGCGCGAGAAGCTGATCGAGCATCGCGAGTACATTCGCCAGGCGGGGGAGGATCTGCCCGAGATCCGCAACTGGCGCTGGAGCGATGTCTGAGGGGCGCTTTCAGGCGCCGAGCCAGCCGCACGCCGTGCGCCGGGCGCGGCTCGCGCGCGCGAGCTTGAGCAGGTGCGCGAGCAGCGAGCGCTCGGCGATCGGGTGAAGCGCGGCCGGTACATCGTCGTACACGCGATGCAGCAGCCGCTCGAGCGGGGCGGCCTGCCCGGACTCGAGCGCCGCGAGCACCTTGGCTTCCCGCTGCAGGCGGTGGCGAATGAGCGCGCGGATCGCCTCGTGGGCGTCGGGGATCAGCGTCCCGTGTCCGGGGGCCAGGCACCGGATGTCCTCCTCGAGCAGCTCTCGCAGGGAGCCGAGGTAAGCGGCCATGTCGCCATCCGGCGGATCGATGACCACCGTCGAGCCCTGTATCACGTGGTCGCCGGTGAACAGCAGCCGCTCCGGCTCGAGCAGGTAGCAGAGGTGATTCGAGGCGTGGCCCGGGGTGTGGATCGCCCGCAGCGCCCCCCGAGGGTCGAGCCGCAGGCGCTCGCCGCCTGCGAGCTCGCGATCGCAGGCGAAGCTCGCGTCCTGCCAGTGCCGGTGCGGACTCGAGCGGCCGAGCACGCTCGCGCCGGTGCGCGCCTTCAGGCGCGCCGCCCCCGGGGAGTGATCCTCGTGGGTGTGCGTGACGAGGATCCGCCGGATGGGCGATGGGGCGGCCGCGAGCAGCGCCTCGATGTGAGTCTCGTCGTCGGGTCCGGGGTCGATGACGAGCGACTCGCCCGCGGCCGCAACGAGATAGGTGTTGGTGCCGGGCCCGGTCATCATCCCGGAGTTGGTCGCGGTGAGCCGCCAGATCCGGTCCGCGAGGCGCACGGGGACGCCGGGCCGCACGGGCTCGACGCGCGCGGAGTGCGGAGGGCCTGCGCCTGTCTCGCTCATCGGTCGATGCTAGCACGAGGCTACCCGGTCAGAAGATTCCGAGAGCGAGGCCCGAAGCGAGGGTTGCGCCGAGCTCCTCGCACCGCGCCAGATCGGACGGCGCGAGCGTCTTCGGCCGCAGGATCTCCTCCGGGGTCTGCGCATGCGTACGGACGATGAGGGGCGGTGCGACGGCCCGCAGCCGCCAGCCCGTCGCGATGCGCTCGATCTGACGCGCGGCGCTGGCGCCGTCGCTGCCGGCGCAGATCAGGCTCGCGTAGGGACGCCCCTCGATGCGCTCGAGCACGGCATAGTAGCTGCGGTCGAAGAAATCCTTCATGAGGCCGGAGATCGCCGCCAGATTCTCCGGGCAGGCGAACAGATACCCGTCCGACTCGAGCAGCGCCGCGGGCCCGCTTTCGGGTGCGCCCTCGAGCCGCACGCGGACGCCGGCTTCGCGCGCGGCGCCGCCTGCGGCGGCGCGCGCCATCGCGAGCGCGCCGCCCGTCACCGAGTGCTGCACGATCAGCAGGGTCTTCATGGGCGTGCGAAAATTCTCCCCGGAGGAGTCATACCATGAGCGCCAGCCGACAGCCCGCGATTTATATCACGCACGGGGGCGGACCCTGCTTCTGGACCGAGCTTCCCCCGCCCCTCGGTTCCCACGCCTACGATTCGCTCAAGAGCTACTTCTCCGGCCTGCTCGCGACGCTCCCGGAGCGCCCGCGCGCCATTCTCATCGCGAGCGCTCACTGGGAAGAGCCCGTTCCGACCGTGAGCACGGCGGCCGCGCCACCGATGCTGTACGACTACTACGGGTTCCCTCCCCACACCTATCGTCTGCAGTATCCCGCTCCGGGCTCGCCGCAGCTCGCCGCGCGGGTCCGGGATCTGCTTGCGCAGGCCGGTGAACCCGTTGCCGGCGACGATCGGCGAGGCTTCGACCACGGCGTGTTCGTTCCGATGCTCATCATCGATCCGGAGGCGAAAATCCCGCTGGTCATGCTCTCGCTCGCGGCGGATCTCGATCCCGCGCGGCATCTCGCGATCGGGGCCGCGCTCGCGCCGTTGCGGGAGGAGGGAGTGCTGGTGATCGGAAGCGGCAGCAGCTATCACAACCTGCGGGCGATCTTCTCGGGCGGCGAGGACCGCGTCTCGCTCGAATTCGACGCATGGTTGAACGAGACGGTCATCGACGAGGACGTGACTCGCCGCGCCCGGCGTCTCATCGAGTGGCGGTCCGCCCCGGGGGCGGCGGCGAGTCATCCCCGGGCGGAGCACCTGATCCCGCTCATGCTCGCCGCGGGCGCGGCGGGAACGGACGCGGGACGAGCCTCGTTTCGCGGCCGCATCGGCGGCAAGGCTTATTCGTGCTTCACCTTCGGAGGATGATCTCATGCGCTATCGGACACTCGGCCGCACCGGACTGCTGGTCTCGGAGATCTGCCTGGGCACCATGACCTTCGGGGGTCGCGGGCACTGGAGCTCGATCGGCACGCTCGATCAGTCGCTCGCCGACCGCCTACTGCAGCGCTCCCTCGATCGCGGCGTCAACTTCGTCGATACGGCCGATGTCTACTCGGAGGGACTCTCGGAGGAGATCACCGGTCGGGCGATCGGCAATTGCGGCCGGCCGCGAAGCGACATCGTGCTCGCCACCAAGGTGTTCGGTCCGACCGGCAAGGCGATCAACGACCGGGGCGCCTCGCGCGGACACATCATGGACGGCGTGAAGGCGAGCCTCAGGCGTCTCGGCACCGACTACATCGATCTGTATCAGATCCATGCGACCGATCCGGTCACGCCGGTCGAGGAGACGCTGCGGGCGCTCGATGATCTCGTGCGCCAGGGATGGGTGCGGTACGTCGGGGTATCGAACTGGTCGGCCTGGAGAATCATGAAGGCGCTCGGCCTCGCCGAGCGCCACGGCTGGAGCCGCCCGGCCACGCTGCAGGCGTACTACACGATCGCCGGCCGCGACCTCGAGCGCGAGATCGTGCCGCTGCTTTCCTCAGAGGGAGTGGGCCTGCTCGTCTGGAGCCCGCTCGCCGGAGGTCTGCTCACCGGCAAGTTCACGCGCGAGGGACAGGCGCCGGCCGACTCGCGCCGCGCCTCGTTCGATTTCCCGCCGGTCAATCGCGAGCGCGCCTTCGACTGCGTCGATGCCATGCGCGAGATCGGCAGGGCCCGCGGGGTGTCGGTGGCCCGGGTCGCGCTCGCCTACGTGCTCACCAAGCCGTTCGTCACATCCGTGATCATCGGCGCGAAGAGCCTCGAGCAGCTCGATGACAACCTGGCCGCCGGCTCGTTGAAACTGACGGAGGAGGAGATGTCGAAGCTCGACGCGGTGAGTGCGCTGCCGCCGGAGTATCCAGGCTGGATGATCGAGTTCCAGGGCGCGCGCGAGTCGTCGGCGGAAATCCTGAAAAAGGGTGGCGACTAGATCGGAGCCGGACCGCGGATCGATTTTGCTCCTCGGCATCCCGGATGATTCGAACGAGGGCCCGGTCCGATTCCGGCTCGGTCAGGCGAGCTTCAGCAGCTGGCTGATCAGCGCGTCGGTCTTGATCTCCTCGCCGCTCAGGGCCATCGCGAGCAACTCCCCTCCGAGCTGCGACAGGGTCAGCATCACGTCCGGGCGCGTGCGCGCGACGCGTCCGGTGTTGCGGGTGTCGCTCACGGCGGCGACGGCGCGGATGTTCGGGTTGAGCTCCTTCGCGGCGAGGATGACGAAGGCGTTGTAGGAGTCGTCGTCGCTCAGGGCGAGCACGGCTCGCGCCTCGCCGATGTTGACGCCACGCAGGGTCTCGGTGTCGCTGCCGTCGCCGACCACGACGTCCTCCGGCCGATCGGCGTCCGGATCCGGCTTCTGCGCGACGATGGAGGTCGTCTGCAGGCCGCGCGCGGTGAGCGCCCTGACGGCATCCTGTGCCAGGGGGCCGTCGCCCACCACGATCACGTGCGAGGATCGCTTCATTTTCTTCCTCTTCGGCTGCAGCAGATTCATCATGCGCTGGTCGATCAGCGGGCCGACGATCGCCGGCAGCGACGTGGCGAACACCGCGATTCCGACCACGATGAGGGACACGGTGAACATTCGCGCATTCGCGGTGTGCGGGGTGATATCTCCGTAACCCACCGTCGACATGGTGACGACCGTGAAGTAGACGGCGTCGACGAAGTTGGTGATCTTCGGGGTGAAGCCCGCCCCGAGAACATAGGCGCCGAGGACCCCGTAGCCGATCGTGAAC
>JAKAZP010000060.1 GCA_021815905.1 Pseudomonadota bacterium
GATCAACAACAACACCCACTCGCAGGTCGACATCCGCGTGACCGGCTTCCAGTGGGGCTGGCAGTACCGCTACGTCGGCACGCCTGTCGCCTTCGTCTCCAAGCTCTCCGAGGCGAGCAACGCCGCCCGCGAGCTCGGCTCCGGGATCAACCCCGACACCGTGCCGCACTACCTGCTCTCGGTGGATCATCCGATCGTGGTGCCGGTGGGGGAGAAGATCCGCCTGCTCATCACCTCGGTGGACGTGATCCACTCCTGGTGGGTGCCGGACTTCGGCGTCAAGAAGGACGCGATCCCCGGCTACATCAACGAAGCCTCCTTCACGGTGGACCCGAACAAGGCCGGGACCTACCGCGGGCAGTGCACCGAGCTCTGCGGCCGCGACCACGCCTTCATGCCGATCGTGGTCAAGGCCGTGTCGAAGTCCGAGTTCGAGGCCTGGCTGCAGCGCCAGGCCGCCCGGCAGAAACAGGCCTCGGCCGCCGCCGCCCCGACCGCCGTCTCAGGCAGCTCACTTTAAATCTCCAGAGGTCGCCCCATGGCCGAGCCGCAGATCGCAACCGCAGCGCACGATTCGCACGATGACAAGCCGCACGGCTGGCGGCGCTGGGTGTTCGCCACCAACCACAAGGACATCGGCACGATGTATCTCATCGCGTCGTGCGTGATGTTCTTCATCGGCGGCGCCGCCGCCATGGTGATCCGCGCGGAGCTGTTCAAGCCGGGCATGCAGATCCTCGACCCCGGCGAATTCAACTCCATGACCACGCTGCACGGGCTCATCATGATCTTCGACGCGGTGATCCCCTCGTGGGTGGGGCTCGCGAACTGGATGATCCCGATGCAGATCGGCGCGCCCGACATGGCGCTGCCGCGGCTCAACAATCTGAGCTTCTGGATCCTGCCGTTCGCGTTCGTGCTGCTGCTGTCATCGCTGTTCGTCCCGGGCGGCGCGCCGGCGGGCGGCTGGACCATGTACCCGCCGCTCATGCTGCAGTTCGGCGCCTCGTTCCCGATGCTCATCTTCGCCATCCACCTGATGGGCATCTCCTCGATCCTGGGCGCGATCAACGTCATCGTCACCATCATGAACCTGCGCGCCCCCGGCATGAGCCTGCTGCGGATGCCGCTGTTCGTCTGGACCTGGCTCATCACGGCGTATCTGCTGATCGCGGTGATGCCGGTGCTCGCCGGCGGGGTGACGATGCTGCTCACGGATCACTTCTTCGGCACCAGCTTCTTCAACGCCGCGGGCGGCGGCGACCCGATCATGTTCCAGCACATCTTCTGGTTCTTCGGTCACCCGGAGGTCTACATCCTCATCCTGCCCGCCTTCGGCATCGTCTCGGAGATCATCCCCACGTTCTCGAGGAAGCCGCTGTTCGGCTACGAGGCGATGGTGTACGCGACCGCCTCGATCGCGTTCCTGTCGTTCATCGTCTGGGGACACCACATGTTCGTGGTGGGCATGCCGGTGGCCGCGCAGCTGTTCTTCATGTTCTCGACCATGCTGATCGCGGTGCCGACGGGCGTGAAGGTGTTCAACTGGACGGCGACCATGTGGAAGGGGTCCCTGTCCTTCGAGCCGCCGATGCTGTTCGCGGTGGCGTTCCTGTTCCTGTTCACCATCGGCGGCTTCTCGGGCCTCATGCTCGCGCTCGTGCCCGCGGACTATCAGTACCACGGCACGTATTTCGTGGTCGCGCACTTTCACTACGTGCTCGTCTCCGGAGCGATCTTCGCGGCCATGGGCGGGGTGTATTACTGGCTGCCGAAATGGACCGGCAAGATGTACGACATGCGCCTCGCGAAGTGGCACTTCTGGCTGTCGGCGATCTTCGTGAACGTGCTGTTCTTCCCGCAGCACTTCCTCGGCCTCGCCGGCATGCCGCGCCGCATCCCCGATTACGCCGTGCAGTTCACCGACTGGAACATGGTGTCCTCGATCGGCGGCTTCGCGTTCGGGCTGTCGCAGCTGCTCTTCCCGTACCTCATCTGGAAGTGCGTCCGCTCCGGCAAGCGGGTCGAAGGCAAGGTCTGGGACGGCGCCCGCGGACTCGAGTGGGAGCTGCCCTCCCCGCCGCCCTTCCACTCCTGGCACGAGCCGCCGACCGAGGCGATGATCGCCCGCGCCGCGGCGCATTGAGCGGCCGCACCGACGATGCAGCTCGCCAAGGGTGAGGAGCCGACGGCTCCGATGGACTGGATGGATCCCGTGCGCCGGCGGCGGGTCCGGCGCACCACGCGGGTGGTGACCGGCATCGTGTTGTTCTTCTATTTCGGCTTCATCATCATGATGCTGTACCGGGCTTATCGGAACACGCATTAGAAAGACCCAAAGCCATGGCAAACGCACACGCGCCCTCCCCCGACAGCCACCACTACTACGTGCCCCACGGGAGCCCATGGCCGATCATCGCGGCCTTCTCGCTCTTCGGCCTGATGGTGGGGGCGATCCTCTACCTCGACGGCGCCGCCGGCGCCTGGGCGCTGCTCATCGGCCCGGTGCTGCTCGCCTTCATGTTCACCGGCTGGTTCTCGACCGTCATCGGGGAGAACCAGCACGGCGTCTACAACGCCCAGGTGGACCGGTCATTCCGCATGGGCATGATGTGGTTCATCTTCTCCGAGGTGATGTTCTTCGCCGCCTTCTTCGGCGCGCTGTTCTACGCCCGCATGTTCGCGATTCCCTGGCTGGGCGGCCAGGGCACCAAGGCCCTCACCAACTATCTGCTCTGGCCGCACTTCGAGTCGACCTGGCCCACCAACGGACCGGGGCAGGTGGGCGGCGCGAAGTTCGAGGTGATGAATCCGCTCGGCATCCCGGCGATCAACACCCTCATCCTGCTGTCGAGCGCGGTCACCGTCACCATCGCGCATCACGCGCTGCGCGCGGGCAATCGCACCCGGCTCAAGATATTCCTGGCGATCACCTTCATCCTGGGTTTCACCTTCGTCGCGCTGCAGGCCCACGAGTACGGCGAGGCCTACCTGCACATGAACCTGCGCCTGACGACGGGCATCTACGGCACGACCTTCTTCATGCTGACCGGCTTTCACGGCCTGCACGTGACCATCGGCGCCATCATGCTGCTGGTCATCTGGATCCGCGTGATGAGGGGGCACTTCACCCCGGACAAGCATTTCGCCTTCGAGGCGGTCGCCTGGTACTGGCACTTCGTCGATGTGGTCTGGCTCGGCCTGTATATCTTCGTCTACTGGCTCTAGAGGCCGGCCGCCCCGGGGACCCGGGAGCTATCGCGCCTGCACGGCGTGCGGCGCGATGAGACCGACGTACCAGGCGAGCATGAGCAGCGCGAACAGGCCGATCGAGAGCGCGATGCGGATGGTGAGCGCCCGGGCCATCTTCGCCGAGTCGTGCTCTCCGCCGCGGGAGAGATGGAACAGCGCCGAGCCGAGGCTCGCGACGATGGCGATGAGCGCCGCGATGATGACGAGTCGAATCAGGCTCTGCATGACACCCAGTGTACCGCCTGGGGCCCCCTGAGCAACCGCCATGTCCCTGAGAGTGCCCCTTGGACGGGGGCGCGTGTTCGCGCCCTCGCCGCTGTTCACCCTGCTGATGCTGGCGCTCGCGGTGGCCTTCGTCGCGCTCGGCCGCTGGCAGTGGCACCGGGGCACTGCGCGCGAGGTCGTGTACGCGCGCTATGCCCGGGGCGCCCGGAAGCTGCTCGACGTCGGATCGCAGCCGCTGTTCGAGCTCCCCGACTTTCAGCGGGTCCGCATCGAGGGCACGCTCGATGGCGCGCACCAGTTCCTGCTCGACAACAGCACCTGGCATGGCCTCGACGGCTATCAGGTGCTGACGCCGCTCGAGCGCCCGGATGGCCGCATCGCCCTGGTCGACCGGGGCTGGGTGCGCTTCACCGGCAGCCGCCGGCATCTGCCCGACGTGGCGCTCACCGCCTCCGGCCCCGTCACGCTCACCGGGCGGCTGGGGAGCCTCCCGGTCGCGGGGCTGCCGAGCGGGCGCGCGCCGCCGCCGCCCGGGAGTGACTGGCCCAAGGTGACGAGCTTCCCGAGCATGCGTCAGTTGAGCGCCGCCCTCGGCCATTCCCTCGAGCCTCGCATCCTGCTGCTCGACCCCGGCGAGCCGTATGGCTATGTCCGGGACTGGCATCCCCCGGGGATGCCGGCGATGCGCAACTTCGGCTACGCCTTCCAATGGTGGTGCTTCGCGGCCCTGGCGCTCGTGCTCTGGGGCGTCATCAGCACCCGGCGCCGCGAGCCGGCGGCGCCGACCGGGAACACGCCATGAGCCTGACCCCGGAGGAGGCGCGGCGGCTGCGTGCGCGCAACTTCCGCACCCTGGCGGTGCTCGCGGCGCTCTTCCTGCTGCCGCTCGTGGGCTCCGCGTGGCTCTATTACGGCACGCAATGGCGGCCCGCGGGCCACGTCAATCACGGCGAGCTGATCGAGCCGCCCCGCCGCCTGCCGGCGATGACTCTGCCCCGGCTGGATCCGGGCGCGCCGAGCGCCGGCCCGGCGGGGCTCCACTGGATCCCGGCCCGTCTGTTCCGGGGCGAGTGGTCGCTGGTGTACATCGGCGACGGGCGCTGCGATGCGGCGTGCCGGCGGACGCTCGAGATCATGCGCGCGACGCACCTCTCCCTCGGCGAGGACATGACCCGGGTCGCCCCCCTGTTCCTGGTGACGGGGAACTGCTGCGCGGCGGACCTGGCGCCGGACCGGCCGGCGCTCCTCATCCTGGATGCCTCCGGTTCGGCCGGCTCGAGCCTCCTCGCGCAGTTCCCCGCGGCCGGCCGGTCGCACTCGATCTACGTGGTCGATCCGCTCGGGAACCTGATGATGCGTTACGATGTGCGCCGGGACCCGCGCGGTCTGCTGCTCGATCTGATGAAGCTGCTCCGCCTCTCGCAGATCGGCTGATGTCCGTCGATCGGAACGGCCTGCCCGGGGCCGCTTCCCGGACATCGGCTCCGTTGCCGCCGGCAAGGGTTGCGACTTCTGCCGGCTGCGCCGTGCCGGCTCGAGCTCGACGGAGACAGTTTCTTGACCTCAGTGCCGGTTGAGCGATGGATGCGCGGCCTGCTCATCGCAGGCGTGCTGCTGTGCTTCGGGGTGATCGCCCTGGGCGCCTTCGTGCGCCTGACGAATGCGGGCATCAGCTGCCCGGACTGGCCCGAGTGCTACGGAGAGCTCACACCCGCCGGCGCCGCGGCGAGCGAGCGGGCGCAGTCCGAGTTTCCCGGCCGGCCGCTGCACGAGGGCAGGGCCTGGCACGAGATGATCCATCGCTACGTCGCCGGCACGCTCGGCATCGTCATTCTCCTGATCACCGCGCTCGCCCTGTCGGCACCCGCCGGGCAGCGGCTCGTCGGTCGCGGAGTCGCGCTCGCGCTGCTCGCGACGGTGCTGGTTCAGGCGGCGCTCGGGATGCTGACGGTGACGTGGCTCCTGAAGCCGCTCATCGTCACGCTCCATCTGCTCTTCGGGATGACGACGCTGGCGCTGCTGTGGTGGTTGTGGCTCGGGCTGGCGGCGAGGCCGCGCGGCGCACTCGGTCCGCGCCTGTCCCCGATGCTCGCGGGCGGCGCCGAGCCCGGCGGCGTCAGCGCCAACGCGGCCGCGGCGCGCATGGCCCTCGGGCTCGCGATCCTCGGGCTCTGCGTGCTCGCGGTGCAGTTCTTTCTCGGCGCCTGGACCAGCGCCAACTACGCCGCCTACGCCTGCCCGGACTTTCCGAGGTGTCAGGGAGCCTGGTGGCCGCACGCGGACTTCCGCGACGCCTTCGTGCTCTGGCGCCCCCTGCGCGACGTCGATTACCAGGGCGGCATCCTGCCGAACGCGGCGCGCGTCGCCATTCACCTGACGCACCGCCTGGGCGCGCTCGCGGTGACCCTGACCCTGGGGCTCGCCTGCCTCTACGTCCTCATGCGCCGCTCGCTCGCGGAAGCTCGATCGCGCGCCTGGCTCGTGCTCGGCGCACTGGGACTGCAGCTTGCGATCGGAATATCCATGGTGCTCGCCACGTTTCCGCTCTGGTTGACGACCGCGCACACCGCGGGCGCGGCGCTGTTGCTCATGGCGCTGCTCGCGCTCGTCTCGAAGCTCCGCACCCTGCGCGCGGTGCGCGCGGTCGGCGTGGCTTGATCGGCCAGGCGCCTGAAGTGGCCACCACCTCGGAATTCGCGTGCGATCCGCCGGCCGCCTGGCGCCGGTACCTCGAGCTCACCAAGCCGCGGGTCGTCTCGCTGATCACGTTCACCGCCATCGTCGGCACGCTGCTCGCGAGCCCCGGCTGGCCGCCGCTCGGGGCGATCCTCTGGGGCACGCTCGGCATCGCGCTCGCGGCCGCCTGCGCCGCCACCATCAATCACGTGCTCGACCGGCGCATCGATGAGCAGATGGCGCGCACTCAGGCCCGGCCGCTCCCGACCCGGCAGCTGACCGAGCGCAACGCGCTGGTGTTCGCCGCCGTGCTCGGCGTCACGGCGATGACCGTGCTCTCCTTCCTCGTCAACATCCTGACCGCGGTGCTGACCTTCGTCTCGCTGATCGGCTATGCCGTGATCTACACGGCGTGGCTGAAGCGGGCGACCTCGCAGAACATCGTGATCGGCGGCGCGGCCGGCGCGGCGCCGCCGATCCTCGGGTGGGCGGCCGTGACTCACCACGTCGACCCCAACGCGCTGCTGCTGTTCCTCATCATCTTCGTGTGGACCCCGCCGCACTTCTGGGCGCTCGCGATCGCGCGCCGGGACGAGTACGCGCGCGCCGGCATTCCGATGCTGCCGGTGACGCACGGGATCGAGCACACGCGGCTGCAGGTGCTGCTCTACACGGTGCTGCTCTCGGTGGTGACCCTGATGCCGTTCATCACGCGCATGAGCGGCATCATCTATCTCGCCGCCGCGCTCGCCTTGAATGCGCGCTTCCTCTATTACGCGCTCGCCCTGAAGCTCACCGCCCGGCAGGAGCTGCCGATGCGGGTCTTCAGATATTCGGTCACCTATCTGATGTGGCTGTTCGCGGCGCTGCTCATCGATCACTATCTGCCGACCACGCAGCTCCTACGCATGTGATGCCGCGCGTTTGAGCAGGAGCTGCCAGGACGACACCCGCTGGTCATCGAGCAGCAGCACGCCCGACGCCTCGTAACTCTCGCCGGTCTGCCGCCGGTAGTGCTCCGCGCCGCAGTAACCCGACTCCTCGCTCCGGTACACCGAGAGGATCGAGTCGCCGATCACGGAATAGGTGCCGTGAAGCTTGCCCAGGGTGGCGCTCTCCGAGCTCCATTTGAGGCTCGCGCCGTCCTTGCCCGGCGGCTCGATCCAGTAGGCATTCACGAACTCGACGGGCGGGGAGCCGAGCACCTTCAGCGTCCCGGAGAGCAGCCAGCACTCCGGCCGGTGCGCCACGTCCGTGCGGGACTCCGCCGGCAGCGGCTGTCCGTCACCGCGCCAGAAAACCCCCGAGCCCATCCACACGCCGGGCTCGAACAGATACGTGTGCGTCATGCGGCCGCGGCGCTCGCTATTGCGTACAGGCCCCCGCGAGACTGCCGCAGGAGCCACGGATGATGAGGCGCGGCGGCAGCGTGACACACTGCGCCGCCTGGCCGTCGATGAGGTTGAGCAGCGTCGCGACGAGCAGCTCGCCGGCGCGCTTGGTGTCCTGAACGATGGTGGTGAGGGCGGGGCGCGTGGAGGCGCCGATCGGAATTCCATCGAAGCCCACCACGGCGATCTCCTCGGGCACGTGTCGGCCGGCGCCCGCGAGCGCGCTCAGTGCGCCGATCGCGATGAGATCGCTGGCGCCGAAGATGGCATCGACTTCGACTCCGCGCCGCAGCAGCTCCTGGGCCGCCTCGTAGCCGGAAGCCTCGGTGGAGACCGCCCCGATCTGCAGCCGCGCATCGGCGGCGAGGCCTGCATGGCTGTGCGCCGCGTGATAGCCGCGATAGCGCTCGGACATCTCGGGAGCCGAGGGGTCGATGTCGCCGATGAAGGCGATTCGGCGCCTTCCGAGCTTCAGCAGATGCTCGATGGCGAGCCGGCCGCCGAACACGTTGTCGCAGCCGATCGAGGCGCCGGGCTGCTCCGGCTGCACCGGTCCCCAGCGCACGATGTGAGCGCCCTGCGCGATCAGCGCCTCGAGACGGCTGCGGTGCGCGACGTAGTCGCCATAGCCGAGCAGGATGATGCCGTCGGCCTTGCGGGTGTCCTCGTAGTCGGCGTGCCAATCGCGCAACAGATCCTGGAACGAGACGAGCAGGTCGTAGCCGTGCCGGGAGCTCGCGCGGATGATCGAGCCCAGCATGGAGTGGAAGAACGGGTTGATCGCCGAGTCGTCGGCGGTCGGATCCTCGAAGAAAAGCAGGGCCAGCGTGCCGCAGTGCTTGCGGCGAAGGCTGGAAGCGTGCTTGTCGACGTGATAGTTGAGCTGGCGCGCAACGGCGAGAATACGCTCGCGCGTGCACGCGCTCACCATCGGGTCGTCCCGCAGCGCGCGCGAAACCGTCGATTGCGACACCCCGGCGAGGTGCGCGATGTCGAACGAATTGGGTCTGCGCCTCTTGTCACGCATGCCCTGGCCACCCCCTCTCTGTGTCTGATCGCGTGGCGTGACCGTAGTTTAAGTCATTGCCTCCGCGGGACCCAATCTGTGGCGTGTGCGCGACAGTTGACGGCCCTCAGTCCAGCCGGGCGAAGAGCGCGCCGTGCGCCGGCACCCCGAGGGACATTCCCTCGAGCCGCCCTTCCGGCAGCCCATGGCCGGGAATCGGCGTGATGCGCCCGAGCTGCGGCAGGCGCGCCTGCTGCGGCCGGTCCGAGAGGTTGAAGAGGGCGAGGATCCGCTCGGGTCCGAGGGTGCGGGCGAACGCGAGCAGGGGCTCCGGAAGCTCGATGAAGCGGATCGCACCGAGGCGCAGGGCCGGCTGACCTCGGCGCCATCGCAGGAAGCGGCGAAAGCCGTTGAGGGGCGAGGCCGGGTCGCGCTCCTGGCGAGAGACGGCGAGCGCGAGGTGCTCCGGCGGCACGGGAAGCCAGGGCACCCCGCCGCTGAAACCGGCATCGGGTCTGTCGCTCCAGGGCATCGGCGTACGGCAGCCGTCCCGTCCCTTGAAGCTCGGCCAGAACGCGATGCCGTAGGGGTCGCGCAGCGCCTCGAACGGCAGTCCGGCCTCGGGGAGCCCGAGCTCCTCGCCCTGATACACGCAGGCCGAGCCGCGCAGCGAGCACACCATGGCGCTGAGCAGGGTCGACAGCGGCGGCGCGGCGCCCGAGCCGCCCCAGCGCGTCACCACGCGCGCCACGTCGTGGTTGGAAATGGTCCAGCAGGGCCAGCCGTGAGGCATGCGCCGCTCGAGGGCCTCCACGGTGTCGCGTACGTGCCCGGCGCGAAATTCCTCGGTCAGCAGCTCGAAGTTGTAGGCCATGTGCAGCCGGTCCTCGGCAATGTACTCGGCCATGGTCGCGAGGGAGTCCTCGGCGGCGATCTCACCCAGGGCGACCACCCCCGGATGAGCGTCGACCACGCGGCGGAGGCGGGCGAGGAAGCCGAGGTTCTCCGGCTGGGTGTTGTTGTGCAGGTGGCGCTGGTAGGCGTACGGGTTGTCGGCGCTGAAGCCGCGGCCGCTGCGCTCGCTTTCCGGCTTCGGCGGATTGTCGCGCAGCAACCGGTCGTGATAGCAGAAATTGATGGCGTCGAGCCGCAGCCCGTCGACGCCGCGATCCAGCCAGAACTTCACGTTCTCGAGCTGCGCCGCCGGCACCTCGGGCTGATGGAAATTCAGATCGGGCTGGGAATCGAGGAAGTTGTGCAGGTAGTACTGCCGGCGCCGCGGCTCCCAGCGCCACGCGGGGCCGCCGAAGATCGACTGCCAGTTGTTCGGCGGGCTGCCGTCCGCGGCCGCATCCGCCCACACGTACCAGTCGGCCCGCGGATTATCGCGGCTCGAGCGGCTCTCGAGGAACCAGGGATGGGTCGAGGAGGTGTGGCTCAGCACCTGGTCGATGATCACCTTCAGGTCGCGCCGGTGCGCCTCGGCGATCAGCCGGTCGAAGTCCGCGAGCGAGCCGAACATCGGATCGACCGCGCGATAGTCCTCGATGTCGTAGCCGAAATCCCTCATCGGGGACTTGAAGAACGGCGAGATCCAGACGCCGTCCACCCCGAGGCTC
>JAKAZP010000061.1 GCA_021815905.1 Pseudomonadota bacterium
ACGGCATCGCAGCCATCGAAATCCCGTCCCGCGCCGGCGCCCCCGGCGATGGTCTCGTAGTACTGCAGCCGCCCGTTGCCGAAGGTCAGATTGTTCATCGTCCCCTGCGAGGCGGCGAGCACCCCGAGCGCGCCGTAGAGCGCATCGACGATGCACTGCGAGGTCTCGACGTTGCCGGCGGCGACCGCGGCGGGCGGCGCCGGGTCGAGCATGCATCCGCGCGGGATGGTGATCGTGAGCGGCTCGAGACAGCCTTCGTTGAGCGGGATCGGCCGCTCGATGAGCGTGCGGAACACGTACACCACCGCGGCGATGCATACGGCGCGAGGCGCGTTGAAATTGTGCGGATCCTGGGCGGACGTGCCGCTGAAATCGACGTGCGCCCTGCCGCTCTCGACCGCCACGCGCACCTCGATCGCCTGACCGCCGTCGAGCTCGTAGCGGAACCGGCCCGAGCGCAGCCTCGCGATCGCCTCGCGCATGCACTGCGCCGCATTCTCCTGGACGTGGCGCATGTAGGCCGAGAGGGTCCCGAGACCGTGCCGCGCGGCCGCGCGCTCGATCTCCGCGATCCCGCGCGCGTTGGACGCGAGTTGCGCGGCGAGATCGGCGACGTTCTGATCCGGGCGGCGCGCGGGAAAGCGGGCGCTCGAGAGCGCGGCGCGCAACTCCCGCTCGCGCAGCTTTCCGCCCTCGACCAGGGGAAAGCATTCGAACAGCACCCCCTCCTCATCGATCGTACGGCTGAACGGCGGCATCGAGCCGGGCGTCGTGCCGCCGATGTCGGCGTGGTGCGCGCGCGAGGCGACGAAGAAGTCGGGCCGGCCTTCGCTCCCGGACAGGAACACCGGTGTGACGACCGTCATGTCCGGCAGGTGAGTGCCGCCGTGGTAGGGGCTGTTGAGCAGCCAGGAGTCTCCCCGGCGCATCTCGCCGCGGCGGGACGCGATCACCGCGCGCACGCTCGCGCCCATCGAGCCGAGATGCACCGGCATGTGAGGCGCGTTCGCGACCAGACCTCCCTCGGGATCGAACAGCGCACAGGAGTAATCGAGCCGCTCCTTGATGTTGACCGATTGCGCCGTCGCCTTGAGGACCTCGCCCATCTGCTCGGCGATGTGCATGAAGAGATTGTTGAAGATCTCGATCCGCGCCGGATCGGGCTTCGGCTGGACGCGCAAAGCGGGCGCGTCGGCCGTCGCGGCGCCGGCCTCGAGCAGCAGCTCGCCGCCTGCGAGACGGCGCGCGCGCCAGCCTCTCTCGAGCACGACGGTCGAATGGGGCTCCACGATGAGCGCGGGTCCCGTGAGGCCGTCCCGAAGCGATCTCGAAGGCACGAGCGGCACCTGCCGCCACTCTCCCTCGAACCACGCCCGCGCGCTCGGCGGCAGAGCGGTCTCCAGGCTCAGGTCCGGCATGCGCAGTGCGGCCGCCTCGAGCGAGGGCATGCGCACCTCCACGCGCACCGCCTCGATCACCGCATCGACCGACCTCGGCTCGAACCCGAAGCGCTTGAAATGCGCCGCATGGAACGCGGCCAGCACCTCCTCTTTCGTGCCCGCGGGCACCGACAGGCTGGTTTCGCTGTCGCCGGCGCGCACCTCGAGCACGTGCGCGGCCTCGAGCGCCTGGGAGTCGCCGCCGAAGGGCGCGAGCTCCTCACGGGCCGAGCGCTCGAGCTCGCCGAGCCGTCCGCTGGCGGCGGCGAGCGCCTCATCCGTCAGCGGCAGACGCAGGCTCGCCCGCGGCACGGCGAGACGGTCCGCCACGCCGATGCCGAACGCCGACAGCACGCTCGCGAGCGGGTGCACGAGCACGCGCCGCATGCCCGCCGCGCTCGCGACGCGGCAGGCGTGCTGGCCCGCGGCTCCGCCGAAGCAGAAGAGCGTGAACTCGCCGGCATCGAGGCCCTGCCGGGTCGAGACCTGACGGATCGCGTTCGCCATCGACTCCACCGCGACCTCGAGAAAGGCCGCGGCCATCGCCTCCGGTGAGCCCGGCGCCCCATCGACCTGCGCGGCGAGCCCGGCGAGCGCCCGGGTCACAACCTCCGTGTCGATGCGGGAGCGGCCATCGGGACCGAACACCGCCGGCAGGGTGTCGGGCCGGAGCCTCCCGAGGAGCACCTGCACGTCGGTGAGCGTGGGTGGGCCGCCGCGTCCATAGCAGGCCGGCCCGGGAGAGGAGCCCGCCGAGTCCGGTCCGACCGACAGCCGCCCGTCCCGCACCGCGAGAACCGAGCCGCCGCCGGCCGCGATCGTATGCACATCGAGCATGGGCTGCTGCAGGCGCACACCGGCGATCCGCTGCTCGAAGCGCCGAGGCAGCTCGCCATCGAGCAGCGACACGTCGGTGGAGGTGCCTCCCATGTCGAAGCCGATGAGCCGCTCGATTCCCGTACGGGCGCCGATCCAGGCCATGCCGATGAGGCCGCCGGCAGGACCCGAGAGCACGCTCGAGAGCGCGCGGAAGCGCTCGAGCGCCGCGAGGCCTCCGTTGCTCTGCATCAGCTCGAGGCGCGCCGCCGGATCGAGCGCGCGCAACTGCCCCGCGAGCGCCCCGAGATAGTGCCTCAGCGGCGGCGCGAGATAGGCGTTGAGCACCGAGGTGTCGCCGCGGGCGACCAGGCGCACGAGCGGGGAAAGCTCGTGGGAGACCGAGACCTCCTCGAATCCGACGCGCCGCGCGAGCTCGGCGGCGCCGCGCTCGTGCCGGGTGTGGCGCCAGCCGTGCAGGAACACGATCGCGATGGCGCGGATGCCGCGCGCTCGCGCGCGATGCAGGTCCTGCTCGAGTCGACCGGTATCGAGCGGCTCGAGCACCCCGCCCTCGGCATCGACGCGCTCGTGCGCCTCGAGCACCTCGGCGTACAGCCGCTCGGGCAGCACGATGTGGCGCGCGAAGATGTCCGGGCGGTTCTGGTAGCCGATGGCGAGCGCGTCCGCGAAACCCGCGGTGATGACGAGCAGCACGGGCTCGCCCTTGCGCTCGAGCAGCGCGTTGGTCGCGACGGTCGTGCCGACCTTGACCGAGTCGATGCAACCCGGGTACGAGGGCCGGGGGCCGAGCACGGAGTCGAGGATCGCGCGCATGCCGGTGATTCCGGCATCGGATCCGCTCGGCGCGCCCGGCTGCGCCGAGAGCACCTTGCGCACGTGCAGCGCGCCGCTCGGCTCGAGTCCGATCACATCCGTGAAGGTGCCCCCGCGATCGATCCAGAACTGCCAGCCGCGGCCGCGCATCACCCGCGGGCCCCGCAGGGCCGGTGAATCGGTACAGCAGCGCGAGGGTGGCGGTGCGCGGTCACCGGGGCATTTTTCCTCGCGCGGGCGGCGGCCGCAACCGAGTCGTGGGCATAATGCGCCCATGCTCTCCGGTGCCGAAGGGCGAGCGCGAACGCCGGGACGACTCGGCGCCTGCCTCGTCGGCTGCCTGCTCGCAGCCTGCGCCGAGCTGCCTCGCACGCCCGCCCCCCCTGTGCCGCCGGCGTTTCCCGCCGCGAGCGCCGGCTCCTTCGGGCAACCGCTCGCCATCGGGGTGCTGGTCGCCGGATGGCACTCGGGTCTGGTGCTGCCCGCCGATGAGCTCGGCCCGCTCGCCCCGCTCCTGCGCCCCGCTCCGCCTGCGCGCTATCTCAGCTTCGGCTGGGGCAACCGGCGCTTCTACATGTCGGCCGATCCCGGACCCGGCGATGCGCTCGCGGCGCTCCTTCGCTCGCGGAGCGTCCTGCTCATCGAAACCGCGCGCACGCCCGGAGCGCTGGAGCTCGAGCCGGACGCGACGCTTCGCTGGCTCTGCGTGAGCCGCGCGCAGCTCTTCCGGCTCGATGTCTACCTCGAGGACTCGCTGGCGCTCACTTCCGGCAGGCCGATCGATCTGGGTGCGGGAGCGCTGCCCCGGAGCGCCTTTTACGCCTCGACCGCAGACTACGACGCCTTTCATACCTGCAACACCTGGACCATGGCTGCGCTCGAGTACGCGGGTCTGCCGGCGCGCGCGCGGGGCGTCATATTCTCCGGTCAGGTCGGAGGTCGCATCGCGGCGCTGCCTGTTTGCACGGAGCCGACGGCGAGGTGAACGCGCCCTCGAGCGGCGTCCGTTCGGACGCCGTGAGCCGTCGCCGCCGCGTTCCTCTAGGCCGTTGGCTGCCGCAACAGCTCCGCGTAGCGCGGCAGATCGATGTTGCCGCCGCTGATCAGCACGCCGACGCGCTCACCGCCGCGGTGGAAGCCGCGCGAAAGAGCCGCCGCGGCCCCGAGGCAGCCGGTCGGCTCGACCACGAGCTTCATGCGCTCGGCGAAGAATCGCATGGCCTCGATCAGCATCGCGTCGCTCACCGTGACGACGTCGGCGACCAGCGCGCGGATGATGGGGAAATTGTGCTCGCCGAGGTACGTCGTGAGCGCGCCGTCGGCGATCGAGCGCGGCACCGGAATGCGCACGATGTGACCCGCGCGAAACGACTGTTGACCGTCGTTGCCGGCCTCGGGCTCGACGCCGATCACGCGGCAGCGCGGGCTCAGCTCCCGCGCCGTCAGTGCAGCGCCCGCAAGCAGGCCTCCTCCGCCCAGGCTGACGAACAGCGTGTCGAGCTCGCCGGTGGTCTCGATCAGCTCCTGGGTCGCCGTTCCCTGTCCGGCGATCACCTGCGGATGATCGTACGGCGGGATGAGGCTCATGCCGCGCTCGCGCGCGAGCGCCCCCGCGATCGCCTCACGGCTCTCGCCATAGCGATCGTAGAAGATGATCTCGCCGCCGTACGCCCGCGTCGCGCTCACCTTGGCCTCGGGCGCATCCTTCGGCATCACGATCGTCGTCGGGACGCCCTGCAGGGATCCGGCGAGAGCGACCGCCTGCGCGTGGTTGCCGGAGGAATAACTGACGACGCCGCACCGGCGCTGCGCTCCGGTGAGCATGGCGATGGCGTTGAAAGCGCCGCGGAACTTGAACGCTCCTCCGCGCTGCAGATTCTCGCACTTGAAGAAGAGCCGCGCATCGGCCCGGGAATCCGCCGTCCGGGAAGTCATCACCGGCGTGCGGTGGGCCACGCCTTCGAGCCGCGCGGCAGCAGCCTGCACATCCCGATAGCGCACCGGCAGCTCGCCCTGCCCGGAGCCGGTCGACACCTCTGGCGAGTCGGTCACTTGCACCCTCCCGAGCCATGCGCCCGCGCGCGGGGCGATTCCAGCGCGGCGCGATCCGGCTAGACCCTTTCGAGCGCGAGCGCGATTCCCTGGCCGACGCCGATGCACATGGTGCACAGCGCCCGTCGCAGACCGGCTCGTTGCAACTGGTAGGTGGCCGTCGTGGCGAGCCGCGCTCCGCTCATTCCGAGGGGATGTCCGAGCGCGATCGCGCCCCCCTGCGGATTGACGTGCGGCGCATCGTCGGGTACTCCCAACTCGCGCAGCACCGCAAGCGCCTGGGCGGCAAAGGCTTCGTTGAGCTCGATCAGCTCGAAGTCATCGATCCGCAGATCGAGGCGCCCGAGCAGCCGGCGAGTCGCTGGAATCGGCCCGAGACCCATGACTCGCGGCGCCACTCCCGCGACCGCGGCGCCGAGCACCCGGGCGCGGGGAGTGAGCCCGTGGCGGGAGATCGCCGCCTCGCTCGCGAGCAGCAAGGCACAGGCGCCGTCGTTGACACCCGAAGCATTGCCGGCGGTCACCGTGCCGCCGCGCCGGAAGGGTGTCCCGAGCTTTGCCAGCGCCTCGAGCGTGGTCGCGCGCGGATGCTCGTCGCGCGTGACGATGGTCGGCTCGCCCTTGCGCGCGGGAAGGGTGACGGGAACGATTTCCTGCTCGAGCGCGCCGTTCGCCTGCGCGGCCGCCGCACGCTGCTGGCTGCGCAGCGCGAAGGCATCCTGGTCGGCGCGGCTGATCTGGCGCTCCTCGGCCACGTTCTCCGCGGTCTCCGGCATGGAGTCGATGCCGTATCGTGCCTCGAGCTGCGGGTTGACGAAGCGCCAACCGATGGTCGTATCGTGCAGCTCGAGGTCACGGGCGAACGCCGAATGCGCCTTGGAGAGGACGAACGGCGCGCGGCTCATGCTCTCGACGCCTCCGGCGACCACGAGGTCCGCTTCGCCCGTGCGGATGGCGCGCGCGGCGATCGCGACCGCGTCGAGCCCGGAACCGCAGAGACGGTTGACGGTCACGCCGGGGACTTCCTGCGGCAGTTGCGCCAGCAGCAGCGCCATGCGCGCCACATTGCGATTGTCCTCACCCGCCTGGTTGGCGCATCCGTAGATCACGTCGTCGACGGCCGCCCAGTCGACCCGCCTCTGCCGCTCGCGCAGGGCGCGGATCGGAAGGGCGCCGAGTTCGTCGGTGCGCACGGCCGACAGGGCTCCGCCATAGCGGCCGATGGGCGTGCGAACGGCATCGCAGATGTAGGCCTCTCTCATGGCCCGAAAATCTGACACACGAACCCTCCCATTGCAACGACTTCGGCGTCAAGCGCTCCTCCGGCCGGAAGTCGATTGACAACGGCGGGCGCTGCCGCAGAATCAGCGCTCGCCGCTCGAGCGAGGCTCATGCCGTCCTACGCGCACTCCACCGCCGCCACGCTGTCTTCGCACTGGGTGCTGGATCCCTCCGTCACCTATCTCAACCACGGCTCCTTCGGCGCCTGTCCCGCGGCGGTCCTCGAGACGCAGGCGCGACTGCGGCAGGAGATGGAGCGCGAGCCGGTGGATTTCCTCGACGGCCGGCTTCCCGCGCGGCTCGATGAGGCACGGGCGGCGCTCGCGGCCTTCGTGGGCGCCGATGCGGATGATCTCGTGTTCGTGCCGAATGCCACGACGGGCGTCAACGCCGTGTTGCGCTCGTTGCGGTTCGAGCCGGGGGACGAGCTGCTCGTCACCGATCACACCTACGGCGCCTGCCGCAAGTGCGCCGATTTCGTCGCCGAGCGCGCCGGAGCGCGGATCGTGATCGCGCGGCTGCCGTTTCCGCTGCAGAGCGAGGAGCGGATCCTCGAGGCGGTGTTGGAGCGCGTCACCGGACGCACCCGCCTGGCGCTGATCGATCACGTGACGAGTCCGACGGCGCTCATCCTGCCGCTCGCGCGCCTCGTGGGCGGGCTTCGGGCGAGGGGCGTCGAGACGCTGGTGGACGGGGCGCACGCGCCCGGCATGGTGGCTCTCGAGCTCTCTCGCCTGGGCGCCGCGTACTACACCGGCAATGCGCACAAGTGGCTGTGCGCGCCGAAGGGCGCGGCGTTCCTGCACGTGCGTCGCGACCGGCAGAGGGGGCTGCACCCGACCGTGATCAGTCACGGCTTCCGGGGGGGCCTGCGCGCGGAGTTCGACTGGACGGGAACCTGCGACCCGACGCCGTGGCTGTGCATCCCCGAGGCGCTGCGGGTCGTCGGCTCGCTCCTGCCGGGAGGATGGCCGGAGGTGATGGCGCGCAATCACGCTCTCGCCATCGAGGCCCGCGAGCGGCTGCTCGAGGCGCTCGAGCTCGAGCCGCCCTGTCCGCTCGGGATGGTGGGCGCCATGGCTTCGATCCCGCTGCCGGCGCCTGCGCCGCTCTCGGCCGCCGCCGGGCTCGACACGAAGGCGATGCACGACTGGTTCCGCGCGCGCGGCATCGAGACCTGGCTCCATCCCGACCCGGTCCCGGTGCTGCGCATCTCGGCGCAGCTCTACAACAGCGCCGGGCAGTTCGAGCGGCTCGCCGCGCTCCTGGCGGAATGCCTGCGTGGCCGCTGAGGGCGAGAATCGCGCGATCGCGGCCCGGCTCTCGAGCTTCGACACCGCGATGGTCGTGTTCAGCCTGGTCGTCGGCATCGGCATCTTCCGCACACCGGCGATCGTGGCCCGCGCCGCCGGCGACGGCACGCTCTTCTTCGTGGCCTGGATCACCGCCGGGCTCGCGAGCCTCATCGGCGCGCTGGTGTTCGCCGAGATCGGCTCCCGGCACCCATGCGCCGGCGGCTACTACCGGGTGGTGGCCGACTGCTATCACCCGACGCTGGCGTTCATGTTGAACTGGTCGCAGACGCTGATGCAGGGCGTCGGCGCGGCCGGGGTCGCCTTCATCGGCGCCGACTACCTGGCGCCGCTCGTGCTTCCGGCGGGCTGGCGCAGCTCGCATGCCGCGCTCGCGCTCGCCTGCGCCACCATGCTCGCACTGCTTGCGGTCAATTACCGCGGGATCCGGCTCGGTGCACGCACGCAGAACCTGCTCTCGCTCGTGAAGATCGCGCTCATCGCGGGACTCGCCCTCCTCGCCTTCGTGCTGGCTCCGCACACCCGTGCCCTGGATTCGCCCGTCATCGCCGGGGCCGCCGCCGGCCACTGGGGTCCGAGGCTCGCCGCGGCGCTGGTGCCGTGTTTCTACGCCTACGGCGGCTATCAGCTCACGATCAACCTCGGTGCCGACCTGAAGGATGCGCGGCGCAGCTTCCCGCTCGCCATCGCGGGCGGCATGCTGACCGTGGTGGCGCTGTACCTGCTGCTCAACCTCGCGTACCAGCGTGTGCTCGGCGCGGGCGGCATCGCCGCCTCGGGTCTGGTCGCCGCGGCCCTCGCCGGACGACTGCTCGGGCCGACCGGGAGCACCCTGATCAGCATTGCCGTGTTCGTTTCCGCCGCCGGGTTCGTCAACGCCACCATCGTGCAGATGCCCCGCACCTTCTACGCCATGGCCGAGGATGGCGTGCTGCCGCGGGCCTTCCTGCGCGTCAATCCCGCGACTCAGGTGCAGGAGACGGGTCTCGCCTTCTTCGGCGCCACCATGATGCTGCCGGCGCTCATCCTCGGCTCTTTTCAGAAGCTGCTCGATTACGTGATCCTGGTCGACACGATGACCCTGGCGGTCGTCGCCTCCACGCTGTTCATCCTGCGTCGCGGCCGCGAGGGTGAGGAGGGCTTCGCGATGCGCGGCTACCCCGTTCTGCCCCTCATCTACATCGCCTGCCTGCTCACGGTCGCCGCGCGCGTGGCCTCTCTCCAGCCGGCACTCGCGCTCGCGGCGGCCGTCATCCTGCTCACCGGCTGGCCGCTCTTTCGCTTCGGCCGCAGGCTCTTTGGCGGCGAGCGCGGCGCCCGGCGCATCATCGGCTGAGCATGTGCCTACGAAGGCGACGCGCCGCTGCGATATAATTCGGTCGCGGGCGCGCATCGGCGCCCATGACTCGCACATCCCGCGGAGAACGAGCGTGCCGACCTACGAGTATCGCTGTAACGCCAACGGCCGCCTGGTCGAGGTGCGCCACAAGATGGCCGAGAGACTCTCGAGCTGGGGGGAGCTGTGCGAGCGGGCCGGTCTCTCGCCCGGCGCGACCGATCCGGCGGCCCCTGTCGAGAAGCTGATCTCCGCGGGCTTCGTCGGCTCATCCGCCGCGGAGCCCGCCTGCGAGGCGCCGGGCTGCGGCTCGGGGATGTGCGGCATGGGTGGCTGCGGGACCGGTGACTTCTAGCGCGATCTTCGGCGGCGACCCGGCGGCCGCCCGCAGCACCTCATGAACGCCGCGCGCATACCCACGGCCTTTCCCGTGTGGGTGCAGATGGCACGCAACCGCATTGCGCGGCTGTTGCGCACCCAGACGTGGTTCCCGCACGTGCCGCTCGCGCTCGTGGTGGGCGCCACGGGGATCCTGCAGATCCTCCTGACATCCGGCTCCCTCAAGCGCCTGGTCTCCACGGCCGGCGCGCACTCCATCGTCACGCTCGCCGGCGGTCTCGGCGTGCCCGAGATCCGCGGCGCCCCTCAGGAGGCGATCGGTGGATTGCTGATCATCGTCGGCGTGGGTCTGCTCTGGCGCTCGCGGCTCGCATGGGTGCTCGCCTTCCTGCTTGCGCTCGCCACGGTGGTCCTCGAGCTCTCGCCGCTGTCCACCGCTTCGCACGCGCTGGTCGCCTTCAGCGTGCTGGTTCTGCTGCTGCTGCTGCTCTCGCGCCGGAGCTTCACCCGTGCGAACCTCACGACCGCGACCCTTTTCGCCCTCACCGGCGTGCTGTTCACGATCGGCTACGGGGTCCTCGGCGCCTATGTTCTCGGGGCGGGCTTCACCCCGAAGATCACCAACTTCGTCGACGCCGTCTACTTCACGGTCGTCACCATG
>JAKAZP010000062.1 GCA_021815905.1 Pseudomonadota bacterium
GCGCAGCTGGAACCGCTGCTTGGCGAGCACGACGATGCTGCGGCCCTCCGGCGTCTCATCGGCGAGCGAGGCGAGCTGCGCGGCGCCGGCAAGCTCCTCCTCGGTGACGCCCGCGGCGGTTATGAAGGCGGCGGCCTGGCGATTGCCGAGCGTGATGGTGCCGGTCTTGTCGAGCAGCAGCACATCGACGTCTCCCGCCGCCTCGACCGCCCTGCCCGACATCGCGATCACATTGGCCTGCATCATGCGGCTCATGCCGGCGACCCCGATCGCCGACAGCAGTCCTCCGATGGTGGTCGGGATGAGGCACACGAGCAGCGCGATGAGCGCGGTGATCGTCACCGGGGTTCCGAGCCGGCTCACCGCCACGCTGTAGATCGAATAAGGCAGCAGCGTCGCCGTCGCGAACAGGAACACCAGCGTCAGGGCGACCAGCAGGATGGTGAGCGCGATCTCGTTCGGGGTCTTCTGGCGCCTGGCGCTCTCGACCATCGCGATCATGCGGTCGATGAAGGTTTCGCCCGGGTTGGCCGTGATGCGCACCACGATCCAGTCCGAGAGCACGCGGGTACCTCCCGTGACGGAGGAGAAGTCGCCGCCCGACTCCCGGATGACGGGAGCCGATTCGCCGGTGATGGCGCTCTCATCGACCGAGGCCGCGCCCTCGATGACCTCGCCGTCGCCGGGAATGTAGTCGCCCGCCTCGGCCAGCACCACCTCGCCCTTGCGCAACAGGTCCGCCCTGACCCGTGTCACCCGCGCATGGTCGGCCGCATCCGTGAGCCGCTTGGCGAAGACGGCCTGCTTCAGGCCCTTGAGGCTCGCCGCCTGCGCCTTGCTGCGCCCTTCGGCGAGCGCCTCGGCAAAGTTGGCGAACAGCACCGTGATCCAGAGCCAGAGGGCGATGCTCAGTATGAAACCGGCGGGCGCCTCGCCACGCCCTGCGAGCGCCTGCAACCAGAGCGCGGTGGTGAGGACGCCGCCCAGGTAGACGACCAACATCACGGGGTTCCGCCACTGCACGCGCGGATCGAGCTTGCGGAAGGACTCGGCGACCGCCGGGCCGAGGAGGCTAGGATCGAACATGGAGAGCCTGCCCCGGCGCGCGTGCCGCGGCGGCTGGACCGGAGCCGGGAACCCGGGTGTGTCGGCCATGCTCAACGTCCCCGGAGAATCAGATGCTCGACGAGGGGCCCGAGCGCCAGTGCCGGCACGAAGCTGAGGGCCCCCACGAGCAGCACCGTGCCGATCAGCAGAATGATGAAGGTCGGACCGTGCGTCGGCATGGTGCCGGCACCGGCCGGGATGCGTTTCTTGGCCGCGAGCGAGCCGGCGACGGCGAGCACCGCGACCATGGGCCAGAAACGGCCGAGCCACATCACGAGCCCCAGGGCGATATCGTAGAAGGGGGTATCGGCCGAGATGCCCGCGAACGCGCTGCCGTTGTTGTTGCTCGCCGAGGTGAAGGCGTAGAGGATCTCGGAGAATCCGTGGGCGCCGGGATTCGAGGCGCCCGCCTGCCCGGCCTTCACGCTCACCGCGACCGCCGTGCCGACGAGCGCGAGGATCGGCATCACGAGGATCGCGACCGAGCTCATCTTCATCTCGAAAGCCTCGATCTTCTTGCCGAGATACTCCGGCGTGCGCCCGATCATGAGCCCGGCGATGAACACGCCGATGATGGCGAAGATCAGCATGGAGTAGAGCCCGGTGCCCACGCCGCCGAAGACGACCTCGCCCAGCATCATGTCGAACAGCGGCACGAGGCCGCCCAGCGGCATGTAGGAATCGTGCATGGAATTCACCGCGCCGCAGGATGTGACGGTGGTCACGGTGGCGAAGAGCGTCGAGTCGGCGATGCCGAAGCGCGCCTCCTTCCCCTCCATGTTTCCGCCGGGTTGCAGCGCGCCGGCGGTCTGATCGACGCCGAGAGCGGCGATGCGCGGATTGCCCAGTTGCTCGCTGTGGTTGCAGAGGGCGAAGAGGCCGACGAACAGGATCACCATCGCCGCGAGCACCGCCCAACCCTGGCGCGTGTCGCCCACCAGGTGGCCGAAGGTGAAGGTGAGGGCCGCGGGAATGGCGACGATCGCGAGCATCTCGAGGAAATTCGAAAGCGCCGTCGGGTTCTCGTACGGGTGCGCCGAGTTGGCGTTGAAGAAGCCGCCGCCGTTGGTGCCGAGCTCCTTGATCGCCTCCTGCGATGCCACCGGGCCCATCGGCAGCGTCTGTGTCCGGGTGGTGAGCGTCCGCATGACCGGATCGCCGGCGGCGCCGGTCACCGGAGCGCCCGCCGCATCGACTTGCGGCTGCTGGTAGGTCACGGGCTCGAGCAGGCCCAGCTCCCTGTAGCCGCTGAAATTCTGGATCACGCCCTGGCTGACGAGCGCGAGCGCCAGGACGAAGGCGATCGGCAGCAGCACGTACAGCGTCACGCGCGTCATGTCCGTCCAGAAGTTGCCGATGGCGAGCGCGCTGTGGCGCGCGAGCCCCCGGATCAGGGCGATGGCGACCACGATGCCGGTGGCGGCGGACAGGAAATTCTGCACCGCGAGCCCCGCCATCTGCGTGAGATAGCTCATGGTCGACTCGCCGGAGTACCCCTGCCAGTCGGTGTTGGTGATGAAGCTCACCGCCGTGTTGAACGAGGAGGCGGGCGACGGCGCGCCGAGATGCCGCGGATCGAGCGGCAGATGGAACTGCAGCCGCTGCAGCCCGTAGAGCAGCAGCCCCCCGAGCGCATTGAAGACGAGCAGCGCCACGGCATAGCTTGACCAGGCCATCTCCTCGGCCGGGTCGGTGCCGCAGAGCCGGTAGATCAGCCGCTCGAGCGGCGCCCCGAGGCGCAGCGGCAGGATGGGTCGTCCTTCGACGACGCGGGCCACGTACAGCCCGAGCGGCTTGACCAGCAGGATGACCACCGCGAGAAACAGGGCGAGAAGGGCCAGGGACTGGCCGGTCATCTCAGAATTTCTCCGGTCTGAACAGCGCGTAGAGCAGATAGACGACGAGACCGAGCGCGAGCAGGCCGCTCACCGCGTACACGGCGCTCATGAGTTGTCCTCGAGCCGGCAGATCGCCCGGACGATCCAGTGCGAGACGCCGTAGAGCGCCACGATGATGAGGATGTACACGATGTCCACGCCCGGCCCTCCGCCGCACCCTTGACCGCCTGCCCTCGTCCGCACGCGAGTCGCGATGCGGCACCGGGTGCGAACGCTACCGCGGTCCTCGTGAGCGCACGGTGAGGAAACCGCTGCGCGGCCGCGAGCTTGACCGGTGACGCAATGCGAGCTGCGTCAAGGAAACGGCCCCCGGCGCGCGCCGTCGCCATCCGGAGACTCCCCGGCCGCCGCGCCGCGGTGTTATGTTCAACTCTCGCTTGCACGGGGGATCCGTCCAATGATCATCGGCTTTCTGACTTCGGTGCCGCGCGCGGTCGCAACGCTCGCGCGCAACAATGGCAATCTCTCCGCTCTCGCCCTGGTGCTGGGCGTGGTCGGCGGCTGCATGCTTTCGGCCGGGCGCGAGCAGCTCAAGGAGCGACGCGCCATCTACGCCCGCCGTCCGGAGCGACGGCGTTGAGGGCGCTTCCCGAGACGAACACGGACGCGGGCGGGGCCTGTCGCACGCCTGTCACGAGCGGGTGGCATGCTTTGCCCGCCATGCCACCGAACGCTCTGGCCATCATTGCCCTGCGACGCGAGATCGCGGACCGCTATGCATCCACGACCCGTCAATGGATCGCCGCGCGCACCACGTATCGGCGGCTGCACGAGGCGCCGATCAAGAACCTCACCGCGTTGCGTGAAGCGGCTCGGCGCCTCGACCAGCTCGAGCAGGGACGAGCGGCGCTGCTGCGGGATCTGAAGGCGCTCGCGGACTGAAGCGGGACGCGCGCACTGGCGCGCGTGCGTCCTGCGGCGGAGAATGCCGGCCGCAAGGCCAGGTGACACCCTCCGCTCCATGACCGAGATCGCTCGCTGCGATGCGTTCCCGGCGCTCAAGCCCGGCGACCCCGTCGTGGTCGTCGCGCCTGCGAGCCCGTTCGAGCGCTCGACATTCGAAGCCGGGCTCGCCGTCATCGCCGGGCGCTACCGGGTGCATTACGACCCGGGACTCCTCTCGCGGCAGCGGTACCTCGCCGGCAGCGACGAGCGGCGCCTGCGGGAGCTCGAATCCGCCCTGTCCACCGCGGACGCGAAAGCCGTCTTCTGCGCACGCGGCGGCTACGGCGTGATGCGGCTGCTCGAGCGCCTCGAGGGCGCCGCCATCGCATCGAAGCCGGTGGTCGGCTTCTCCGACATCACCGCGCTCCACGCCCTGCTGCAGCGCGCCGGCCGCGTCAGCATTCACGGACCCGTGGTCACTCAGCTCGGACGCCTCGGGCGCGAGACGCACGAGCGGCTGTTCTCGCTGCTCGAGACCGCCGCACCGGCGCCCCCGCTCCCGGGGGCCGCGACCGTGGTCGGCGGCACGGCCGAGGGGCCGCTGCTCGGCGGCAATCTCGCCGTCCTGACGCGGCTCCTCGGAACGCCCTACCTGCCGCCGCTCGAGGGGGCGGTCCTGCTGCTCGAGGATGTCGGCGAGCGGCCCTATCAGCTCGATCGCATGTGGACTCATCTCGCCCTCGCCGGCGTGTTCCGCAAAGTGCGCGGCATCGCGCTCGGCTCCTTCACCCGCTGCGAGGAGAAGGACGCGGACTATTCAGGCGCAGAGGTGCTGCGGGAGCTCGCCGCCTCGACCGGGCTCCCGTGCGCGGCGGGGTTCGCGATCGGTCATGGCGAGCGCAACGAGCCGGTGCCGCTCGGCGTGCGCGTGAGGATGGACGCCGACTCGCGCACCCTCACCTTTCTCGAGAGCGCCGCGCGCTGATCCGGGCCGCCGCCCCGGCATGCGTCGAGCTCGAGCGGGTCGGCTCGAGGCGACGCGGCCGCTCAGGGTTCGCCCGGCTCGGAAGGCGCGGCAGGCGGCAAGGGACCCGGCGGGGTGGGCGGACCGGGAGGAGCGGGAGGAGCCGGCGGCCGCGGCAGAATCTCCCTCAGGTAATCGCCGGTCACCGGCTCCGGGACTTTGAGCCGCGCGGACTCGCGCCAGAGGCCGACCGTGCTCACCGCCACCGCGAGCAGCCGGGGAAACACGATATAAAGGAGTGCGGTCCAGTCGATGAGATAGATCCACTGCCCGGCCGGGCCGCCGCCACTCGTCGGGCCGGACCAGATGAGTGCGCGAATCGCATCGGCCGAGGGCAACGCGACGCCGGACACCGCGGAGGCGGGGCCATAGAGCGCCGTCAGAGCGGTATGCGCGCTCGCCGGCCCGAAGATCGTGGTGCCCCAGCCTGCGGGCTCGCGCAATATCCAGCCGCGAAAGTCGTATCCGGCCATGAGCCCCGCGGCGGCGAGAATCGCCGCGAGGTGCAGCAGCCGGCGCGCCCGGCAGAGGAAAACCGGCTGCCCGACCTCCGACCAGTCGGCCGCGAAGCGGCGCAATCCCGGAGCCAGCGGCGCATTGAAGCCGGTCGAATGCGCGATGAGGGCATCGATGCGCGCACGCGCGCGCCGCGCGTAGAGCCTGCCGAACGCGCCGCGCACTCGCGAGCCCCGTTCCGGCGCCCTGAAGAGCCTGCCGACCCGCACGGCGTACACGATCAGGTTCCAGATGACGAGGCCGAAGAGCGGGTACGCGAAGAGGTCGATCCTGTCCCCGTCGGCGAAAGCGATCGCCACGCCGGCCAGGAACGCCAGCACGAGTGTCGAGCGGTCGAGTCCGAGCGCCGACCCGGAGACGGCGAGGATGTGATCGATGCCCGGAGAGCGGACGCGAAGCCTTGCGAGCAGCCCTTCGGCGCGCCGCGCGAGAAAGCGCTCGGAGTCACCCCCGAGCGCCGCGCCGTCGCGGGCGGTCTCGGGCAGCGGTCCGGCTCCGGCCGCCTCGCGTGTGGCATGCTCGCGATCGGCCATCGAAAGCGCCTCGCCGGCCCGGTCGGTCTCCTCGATCGCGTGGACCAGCAGTACCGTTCGCAGCGCCCGCTGTTGCATGACGCCATTTTGCTGCACGATATCCCCGGCACGCAAAGAATCGGATCCGGACCATGCCGTCGAATGCTGAAATCGAGCGAATCCTGCGGCTCTCACCGGTGATGCCGGTGGTCACGCTGGAGGACTCCGCCCTCGCGCCCGAGCTGGCGCGAGCGCTCGCGCGGGGCGGCATCCGCGTGGTGGAGATGACGCTGCGCACCCCGGCGGCGCTGGCCGCGATCGAGGCCATCGCGCGCCACGTGCCCGAGGTGGCGGTCGGGGCCGGCACGGTGCTGTCCGCCGAAGACCTGCGTGCGGCGGCCGATGCCGGCGCGGCCTTCGCAATCTCTCCCGGATGCACCCGCGAGCTCCTCGCCGCCGGGACGGCATCTCCGATTCCCTACCTGCCCGCGGTCGCGACCGCTTCGGAGATCATGCAGGGACTGGCTTTCGGCTTTCGCTGCTTCAAGTTCTTTCCCGCCGCGATGGCCGGCGGCACCGCGACGCTCAAGGCGTTTCAGGGGCCGTTCCCGCAGGCCCGCTTCTGCCCGACGGGCGGCATCACCGAGGAATCGGTGGCTGCGTACCTCGCGATGCCGAACGTGCTGTGCGCCGGAGGCTCGTGGCTCGCAACGGCCGAGACGATCGCCGCTCGCGACTGGTCGCGGATCGGCTCTCTCGCCTCGCAGGCGGCGGCACTTCGAACTTGAGCCTGCGCGCAGCTGTCGAACCGCACAGCCAGATCCTCCCCCACAGCTCGAGTCCTGCCAACATGCACAATCTCCGAGTCGGCGCGCTGCTCACGGCAAGCGCTGTCACGCTGCTGGCCGCCGGCTGCGCCTCGAGCCACTTCTCCTCACAGCCGCCCCCGAGCGCCGCCATCGCCGGGGACTGGAAGCTCGATCGGGCCGCCAGTGATCGCCTGTCCGTGGCGCTTTCCGGGCTCGGCGTCCAGTTGGCTCGTGCCTCGCGCGAGCGGCAGCGCGCACAGCGCCGGCAGGCTGAGGCCGGCGAGCCGGCCGGGGGCGAAGGCCCCGGCGAAGGCCGCGGCGAAGGCCCCGGCGAAGGCCCCGGCGAAGGCGGCCGCGTGCACCGCGGGGAGCGCGCAGCGCAGCGCGGCTCGCAGGGCGGCGCGCAGGCGCCGGGCTCGCAGGACGTGGGCGGTCCGGCGCCGAACTCCGGTGCGGAGCAGGAGTTTCTCGCAAGCGTCCCCGCGGGCGATTACCTGAGGCTGGTGGTGAGCCCGGGCGCCTTCACGGTGATCGCCGGCGATTCGAGCAATCAGTACAGTCCCGGCATCGAGAGTGTCGTCGAATCGACCAACGGGGAAGCGACGCAGAATTCGGGGTGGAAAGGCGCGAGGTACATCATCGACACCCGGCCGCAGCTCGGCCCGGAGCTCACCCAGAGCTTCGAGCTCACCCGGCACGGCAAGCTCGCGATGAAGATTCGGATGAAGGGCAGGGGGATCGATGTGTCCTTCACCCGAATCTACGACCGCACGACCCGCGTCGCCCCGCTCGCTCCGCCGACCAACAGCTGACGGCCGCCGCAGGAGCCCAGACCTCGAGCGCGATCGCAGTGCCATGCACCGGATCGATGCCGCGGAGGGTGGCGACCCGACGCAGGGCGAGGCGTTCCCGGTCGGCCGCCTCGACGAAGCCTTCCGCCTCTCGGCCGGCGACGATCGCGACTGCGGCGCTACCTTCCTCGAGCGCCCGCGCCGCCTGCGCCGGGCCCTCGAAGCGTGTCCGCCTTCCGAGAAGGAACACCAGGCTCGGCTCGTCGTACCCCACCACGACCGCGGGCTCGGGCGCGGGCGCCACGGTGCGCGCGACGCGAGCGGCCCGGTCGGCGACCCAGAGTCGATCGAGCCGTGGCATCGCGAAGCCGAACACCGTCAGCGAGGCGAGTGCGCCGCAGAGCGCGGCGGCCGCCACCGTGTGGGACAGCCACCCGCGCCAGGCGGTGAGCGCGGCGAGCACAATTCCGGCACACAGCGCCAGGATCCAGGCGAGCGCGAACCCGTCGACGCCCGGGCCGAGCCGAAGCAGGGCGAGCACCACCACCGCCACCACCGCGCCGCCGCTCAGGGCGAAGAGCACCGAGCCGGCTCTCAGGGCGCCTCGCGAGGGCATCCATCCTCGCCACCGGATGCAGCATGCCGCCATGAGCGCCGCGAGCAGCGGCACGAACGGCATGACGTAGTGCGGCAGCTTGGTGGGCGCGAGCTCGAACAGCAGCCATCCCGGGAGCACCGTCGCCCAGCAGAACTCGACCGCCGCCTCGCCCCGGCGGCGCCACGCGAGCTCGAGCGCGCACGGCAGCAGCAGCGTCGCCGGCCACAGCAGCAGCGGCGAGGCGATGACGTAGCTCAGGGGCGGAAACCCGTGCGACTCCTGGCCGGAAATCATCTTGGGATAGATGTCGGTCTGCCATGCGTGAGCGAGCAGCGAGGGACCGCGCAGCCAGATGAGGGCCACGGGCCAGGGCAGCAGCAGGAGGAGAAAAAGCGGAACGCCCCAGGCCGCGTGCAGCGCGCGCAGCCATCGCAGGCGCCGCCGCCGCAAAGAGAGCACCGCGGCCGCAGGCGCGATGAGCGCCGGCACCACGGGCCCCTTGGTCAGCATCGAGAACGCGAGGCCTGCCCAGAACAGCGCCGCAAGGGCACGCTCATGCCGGCCGGAATGCCTGCCATCGGCCATCCACGCGCGGGCGAGCGGGTACGTGACGCACATCATCCCCGCGAGCAACACGGCATCGGCGCGCGCCTGGTGGGCCTGACTCTGCACCAGCACGGAGGTCGCCACGAGCAATGCGGCGGGCCATCCCGCCCGCGGGCCGAAGAGCGCGCCGGCCAGCTCGAAGGCGAGAATCGTCGCAAGCGCGACCCCCGCCACGGACGGCACCCGATAGGCCCAGATCCGCGCGTGATGCGGGCCGCCGAGCAGCGCCGCCGAAGCCGCCTCGAGCCAGTAGCTCATCACCGGCTTCTGTGCGAGCGGTGCGCCCTGGAACTCGATGTCGAGGAAATCTCCACTCGTGAGCATCTGCCGCGCGGGCTGCGTGAACTGCGGCTCGTCGCGGTCCACGGGAGGTATGCCCGCGAGGCCGCTGGCGCCGAGCGCGATGACGAGGAGAAGAAGCAAGACGCGAGGGTGGCGGGCCAGCATCGCGGGCCAGCCCGCCGCGGCGCCGCGCGGCGCAGGCGCCGCGGGCGGGTGAATCCGGCTGCCAGTCTCTCGTAGACTCCCGCTCACGGCCCGCACTCGCTCCTGAGCAACATGCTCCCTCGGTCACTCGCGCTCATCCTGCTTTCGATGCTGCTCACCCGCCCCGTGGGCGCGCGCGCCGCGGTGTCGGCCGCCTCGGGGCCGATCCCTCCGACCGCCTCCCCGCAGTCCGCCGTCACGGCGCTCGCCCCCGTGGTGGTCGTCGGACGCTTCGCGGGACCGAAGCTCTGGAGGGTGAGCCGGGGCGGCCACGCGCTGTGGATACTCGGTACCGTGCTGCCGCTGCCGAAGAGAATGGTGTGGCAATCCGGGGGCATTCAGGCGCTGCTCCGGCGCACGCAGGAGGTGATTCCGGCATGGCCGTCGGTGGGCATCGGCTTTCATCCGTTCACGATGTTGCACCTGTACGTGCTCTGGCGCCGCGCGCAGGACAATCCCGATCACCTGCCGCTCGAGGCCGTGCTGCCCGCGGCATTGTATGCGCGTTTCGCCGCGCTCCGGCGGCGCTTCGCGCCGCGCGATCAGCGCATCGAGCGGCTGCGGCCGATCCTCGCGGCGAGACGGCTCTACGACGAGGCCCTCGCCGCCTCGGACCTGACTCCGCGCGACGAGATTCAACGGACCGTGCTGCGCCTCGCCCGGCGCGAGGGCGTGCCCGTGCGCACGGACGCGCTCCGGGTTCAGGATCCGATTCGAGTCATGAAGGATCTGAGCGAC
>JAKAZP010000063.1 GCA_021815905.1 Pseudomonadota bacterium
GTCATCGGCAAGCAGTCCACGGACATCGCGCAGGGAGTCGATCGCAAGGACGAGCGCAAGCAGGGCGCGGGTGACCAGGGTCTCATGTTCGGCTATGCGACCAATGAGACCGACGTGCTGATGCCGGCGCCCATCACCCTCGCTCACCAGCTGGTGCGGCGCCAGGCCCAGGTGAGGAAGTCGGGAAGCCTGCCCTGGCTGCGGCCGGATGCCAAGAGCCAGGTCACGCTGCGCTACGAGGATGATCGTCCGGTCGGGCTCGAGGCCGTCGTGCTCTCCACCCAGCACAGTCCCGAAGTCTCGACCAGGGCGCTTCGCGAGGCGGTCATGGAGGAGATTCTGAAGCCCGTGCTCCCGGCCAAATGGCTGGACAAGCGCACCAAGTTCCACATCAATCCGACCGGCCGCTTCGTCATCGGCGGCCCGGTGGGGGATTGCGGCCTCACCGGCCGCAAGATCATCGTCGACACGTACGGTGGCTACGCGCGCCACGGCGGCGGGGCGTTTTCCGGCAAGGATCCCTCCAAGGTCGATCGCTCGGCCGCGTACGCGGCCCGCTATGTCGCCAAGAACCTGGTGGCCGCCGGTCTCGCGGAGCGCTGCGAGGTGCAGCTCTCGTACGCGATCGGCGTCGCCGAGCCGACTTCCATCATGGTCGAGACCTTCGGCACCAGCCGCCACTCGCGCGATCTGCTGACGCAGCTGGTGCGCAAGAACTTCGACCTGACTCCCTTCGGGCTGCGCGAGATGCTCGACCTTGCGCGCCCGATCTATCAGAAGACCGCCTCCTACGGGCACTTTGGGCGTACCGAGCCCGATTTCACCTGGGAGCGGACCGATCGCGCGGCGGCGCTCGCGGCCGAAGCCAAGAGCGCCAGGGCCGCCTGAGGAACTCGCGTCGGGGCGCAAGCGCAGAGCTTGCGCCCGCGCCGCGGCACGCGGAAAGCCCGCCGCATCGGTGCGGCGGAGCCGCGTCCCTGAGGAGCGTTGCGACGGGCTCTCGGGCCACCGGGACCTGCCAGGCTCAGGGGCGCGAGCGTATTCATCCATACGGCGCTCGACTTACGCTTTTCGGAGACATCGAACCATGAACGCCACTCTGAAACCGGGCCCCGCCGGACGCGGCTCGTCCGGACAACCGAAGGACTTCAAGGTCGCCGACCTGTCACTCGCGGACTGGGGCCGCAAGGAGATCCTCATCGCCGAGACCGAGATGCCGGGTCTCATGGCGATCCGGGAGGAGTACGCGGCCGCAAGACCGCTCGCCGGCGCGCGCGTCAGCGGCTCGCTCCACATGACCATCCAGACGGCCGTGCTGATCGAGACACTGCAGGCGCTCGGGGCGGAGGTCCGCTGGGCTTCCTGCAACATCTTCTCCACCCAGGATCACGCGGCCGCCGCGATCGCCGCGCGCGGCACGCCCGTGTTCGCGTGGAAGGGGGAGTCGCTCGAGGACTACTGGGACTACACCCATCGGATCTTCGACTGGCCGGACGGCGGTTACACCAACATGATCCTCGACGACGGCGGCGATGCGACGCTGCTCATGCACCTCGGCACCCGCGCCGAGGGCGATCCGCGCGCGATCTCGCAGCCGACCGGCGAGGAAGAGCGGGCGCTGTACGCGGCGATCGCGGCGCGCCTTGCGTCCGACCCCAGGTGGTACTCCACCCGCATTCGCCACATCAAGGGCGTGACGGAAGAGACCACCACCGGCGTCAAGCGGCTGTACCAGATGGCGAAGGAAGGCCGGCTCGCCTTCCCCGCGATCAACGTCAACGACTCGGTCACCAAGAGCAAGTTCGACAATCTCTACGGCTGCCGCGAGTCGCTGGTCGACGGCATCAAGCGGGCCACGGACGTGATGATCGCCGGCAAGATCGCCGTCGTCTGCGGCTATGGCGATGTCGGCAAGGGCTGCGCGCAGGCGCTGCGCGCGCTCTCGGCGCAGGTCTGGGTGACGGAGATCGACCCCATCTGCGCGCTGCAGGCGGCGATGGAGGGCTACCGGGTGGTCACCCTGGAGCACGCGGCCGACAAGGCCGACATCTTCGTGACCGCGACCGGGAACTTCCACGTCATCACCCACGAGCACATGCAGCGGATGAAGAACAACGCCATCGTGTGCAATATCGGCCACTTCGACAACGAGATCGACGTGGCGAGCCTGAAACGCTACCGGTGGGAGAACATCAAGCCCCAGGTCGATCACGTGATCCTGCCGGACGGCCGGCGCATCATCCTGCTCGCCGAGGGGCGGCTGGTGAACCTCGGCTGCGCCACCGGGCACCCGAGCTACGTGATGAGCTCGAGCTTCGCCAACCAGACCATCGCGCAGATCGAGCTCTTCACCAACACCCGCGGATACTCCCTCGGTGTGCACGTGCTGCCGAAGCACCTCGATGAGAAGGTCGCCCGGTTGCAGTTGAGGAAGCTGCGCGCCGAGCTCACCACGCTCACGGAGGAGCAGGCCCGGTACATCGGCGTCGAGGCGGCCGGCCCTTACAAGCCCGACCACTACCGCTACTGACCCGCCGCCGGGTCTCCCGCCGGCGCCGGCCGGCGCCGCTCCCGGATTCCGGGGCGCGCCGGCCGGCCCGACCCTCCACCGCCGCGGGGCGTCGCCTCGCCGCGTGATCCTCCAGGTGACGCCGTTCTGCGACAGTCGGGTTGCGGCTGACCCGCGGGGCCTCGCCCCGCGCGCCGCGTCTTCCCCGGGGGCCCGGGGGTGAGCGTCGCGAGTCGCGCTCGCGGCCGTGTAAAGAAGTGTCAAGTCGGCGCGGCGTCGCGAGAGGCGGCCAGGCGGATGTTGCGGAAGTTGCCCGCGCGAGGCGCCAACGGCGCCGCAACTCCACACTCGGCCTGGAGCGCGGGCTGTTCCGCACATCCAACTATCAAGCATCCACGGCTCGCCGCGGCTTGTGCGGGACCGGATGGCCGACGCGGCCGCCGCGGTCAACACTCCGTGTCTCGGAAAGGAGGCGCCATTCCTCCCTACAACATGTCTATTCTCCATGTTGGGCGCGCGCTTTCCTTCAAATACGTGTATGATCCGGCCCCGACCCTACAGTTGGGTGTTTTCCGGAGTATCGAGTAATGGCGAAACGTCCCCCGAACGACGGCGCGTCCTGGAGCGCCAGTGAGCTGAAGACCCTGAAGGCGCTCGCGAAAGCGGGAACTCCGACCAGCGAGGTCGCGAAGAAGCTCGGGCGCACCGCGGCGGCGGTGCAGCAGAAGGCGATGCGCGCCGGGATTTCCTTCCGGGCCGCCAAGCGAGCCGGCGCCCGCAAGAAGAAGTAAGCGCCGAAGTCGGATCGAGGGCCGGGGTCGACCCGCCGCGGGCGGGGCCCCGGCCCTCGTCTTTCCGGCCCCCCAACGGCGCGCCCCCGTGCGGGTCCGGGCCGGCGGCCGCGCCGCAGTCCGCGCTCGGTCATCCGGGGATCGAACGGTGCCGCCGCACCCTTGTCACCGGCGCGACAACTTGTCACACTCGCTGCCGAGCCTACTGTTCGGTTCAAAACCACAACGAGAAGGGGGCAGCATGAGGCGAGCGACGGTAGTTGCGTCGATGGCGTCGGCGCTGGCATTGAGCGCGTGCGGTGTGCAGGTGCAGGACCAGACACCGGGAAAGTTCACGGCGAACCCGAACGTCGCCATGTATCCCATCCGGGCGAAGGTGACCCGGGGCGCCATGGTGAGCCCGCAGATGTTCCTGTTCGCGGTCACCAAAGATCACAAGATCGCGCTCACTCCGAATGCGGACGGCAGCGAGTGGGAGGCGATGTATCCGGTGCGTTGCACCGACACCTTTCCTCTGCAATACCTCGCCATCTGGCGGCTGCAAGGGGTGACCACGCGGCAGAAGCTGTTTCCGGCCGAGCCGCGCGAGATCGAGCTGACGGCGCCCCCGCCCGGCCAGCCGTCCGCGACCATCGACACCTCGGGCAAGCCCACGAAGGGACACTGGCAAGGCTCGGTGCCGTATACGTTCGTGACGGCGCAGAGCGTGCAGATCACCGGGGCGAAGCTCGAGCCGACCAGTCAGGATCGGGCGGACGTCGAGTCGGCCAAGGCGATCAGCATCGTCAGCACTTTTCCGATGACCGCCACCTGCGATCAGCCGGCTCCGGTCGTGCTCGAATCGCGAGCGCGCCAGGCGCACGCCAATCTCGTGATCGACACCAGCCAGCCGGGAATACCGCAGTTCACGACCCGCGTCGAGTTCGCGCCGCAGCCCGGCGGGATCTGAGATCGGGCTCGCCAGGCGCTCTGCGCCGCTTCGCGCATGGGGTTCGCCGTCGGGCGAACCCGTTGGGGGGCGTAGCGCGTGGAATGCACCGGGTGAGGCGGCTCGAATCCAGGACGAGGAGCCAATAAAGCGCGCGGGTGTCATCGAGCGCCGTCCGGGAGCACGCTCTCACTCCGGTGCGCAGATACTCTCGCTCACTCGCCCTGAACGCTCCGTGAATCGCGCCGAAGTCCGTCCCCGGCCTCAGACCAGCCGCCGCCTGAGCTGCTCGCTCTCGAGCACGCTCGGGCCGATGCGCCCGAGGCAGGCCGGCAGCCCGACCGCGAGGGCGAGCAGCAGCGCGGCGATCACGCCGGTGCGCCCCTTGCCGGCCATGCGATGAAAGAGGAGTGATCCGGGGGCGGCGGCCGCGAGCGCATGGTGCTCGTCCATCGTCGCAGCGTAGCGCCCTCCAGCGCATAATCGCGTCCATGACCGTCGATCCGACCGAGCGCTTCTCGAGCCGCGTGGACAACTATGCCAGGTACCGCCCGACCTACCCGTCCGCGCTCTTCGACCTGCTGCGCGAGCGGTGCGGTCTCGCCCGCGGCGTGCGCGTGGCCGACATCGGCTCGGGCACCGGCATCCTCACCGCGCAGCTGCTCGCGGGCGGCGCGGAGGTGTTCGCCGTCGAGCCCAACCGCGGCATGCGCGAGGCGGCCGAGCGGCAGCTCGCGGGCAGCCCGAATTTCCACAGCATCCCCGGCACGGCCGAGGCGACCACGCTCGCGCCGCGCAGCGTCGCGCTGGTGGTGGCGGCCCAGGCCTTCCACTGGTTCGCCCCGGCGCGCGCCCGGGATGAGCTCGCGCGCATCCTCGAGCCGGCGGGCTGGGCCGCCCTCATCTGGAACGAGCGGCCGCCCGATGCGACACCCTTCTTCGCGGACTACGAATCGCTGCTGCGGCGCCATTGCGCTGAATACGACCAGGTGACCGGATCGCGCGCCGACGGCGCCGCCATCCGCGAGTTCTTCGGCCGCGAACCGGAGCTCGCGGCCTTCCCTCATCGTCAGGTGTTCGACCTCGAAGGGTTGAAGGGGCGGCTGATGTCCTCGTCCTATGCGCCCGAGCGCGGCCATCCCGAGCACGAGCCGCTCATCTGCGGCCTCGAGGCCGTGTTCGCCCGTCACCAGCTCGGGGGCGAGGTGGTGTTTCCCTATCGCACGCTCGTGTATTTCGGCAGGCTCGCACCCGGCGCCGGGTAGCGCTCAGGCCTTCGTCCACCAGTCGAAGAACTCCTCGAACTCGATCGCCCCGTCGCGATTGGCGTCGATCTCGTCGAAGCCGATTTCGCACTCCGGCGAGCTGATGTTCTCGTCGACCGTTTCCATGAAGCGGATGAATTCCCCGAGCGTCAGCCGCCCGTCCCTGTTGACGTCGTTGAAATCGAAAGTCTCGCGCAGCCGGCCGCGCTCCTCGGAGCCCGGCCGCACATAATCGAGAGTCGTCCGGTCCTTGCGCGCCATGGCCGCCTCCTCAAACGATGCTCAGCTCCTGACTTCGCCGATCTGCACCACGGGCCGTGTGTTGGTGTAGTTCGGCACGTCGGCGAGGATCTCCCCGGCGTGAGGCCCGAACGCGGTCTGAAACGCCTCGAGCGAGTCGAAGACCAGGCGTCCGATCGCGATGTAGGGCGCCTTCGACCCGGGCTCCCCGCCCCCCACCCCGAGCTCGGCCATGGTCGAGCGGCAGGCCGGCCCGCACTTCGCGCGCACCATGGGAAGGTGCTTGCCGGTGTAGTAGTTCATGTCGAACTTGGCGCCGGAATCGTTCGGGTAAAGCACCGTGACGTGGATCATGAGCGTCTCCAAGCGGCTTTCCGCCAGAGCGAGTGTGGCCCAAGCTCGGGATCGCGTCCACTCCGGGCCGCCGCGCCCACGTGAGACTGTCCCGGGTGTCGCGCCTGCGGCGCACAGCGGACACCGCGGCCGACACGATGGCTGCACGGCGCGTTTCACTGCGGCTACAGTAAGCGCATGGCAGCCTCGCTCATCGTGTTCGACCTCGACGGCACATTGATCGACAGTGCCGCGGACCTGGCCGCGGCCGTCAATCTGATGCTCGCGCGCTTCGGCGCCCAACCGCTCGCGCTCGCCGAAGTCCGTCGCATGATCGGCGACGGGACGTCGGCGCTCGTTGCGGGGGCGCTCGCCGCGCGTGGCAGGGAAGGGGTGGATCCGACCGAAGCGCACCGCATGTTTCTCGAGCTCTACGCCGCGGAGGCAACCGTGCGCACCAGCGCCTATCCCGGGGTACGCGCGGCGCTCGAGGCGCTCGGCGCCGCTTCCATTCCGCTCGCGGTCTGCACCAACAAGCCGGCGCGCCTCACCGAGGCGATCCTCGGCGCGCTCGGGCTCGCGGACTACTTCGCGCGCGTGATGGGCGGCGATTCGCTGCCCTGGCGCAAGCCCGACCCGCGCGTGCTGCTGTCGGTCCTCGCCGACTTCGAGGCCGCTCCCGCAAGCGCGCTCATGGTCGGCGACAGCGAGGTCGACGCGGCGACCGCGAGCGCCGCGGGAGTGCCGCTCGTGCTGATGAAGCACGGCTATCATCGGGGGCCCATCGAGGCGATTCGCTGCCTCGCCGCTCTCGAGGGCTTCGACGAGCTGCCGCGTCTCGCGCTCGGCTACTCCGCGCCCCCGGGCGGATGACTGCCCCGCGGCGCGCGGCCGCGCGCCCGAGCGAGGGCAATTGAGCTAGAATGACGGTCCGGGGCCCGGCGTACGCGGGGCCCCGAGTCCCCCCGGAACAGTCATTTTCATGCACGGTACTGCGCGAGGCGCGGAAGGCCTCGAGTTCGGACGCTTTCGGCTCTCTCTCCGCCAGCGTGAGCTGCGCTCGGGCGAGGAGCTCGTCCCGCTCGGCTCCCGCGCTTTCGAGGTGCTTCTCGTGCTCATCGAGGCCGCCGGCGAGCTGGTCACCAAGGAGCAGCTGCTCGCCCGCGTCTGGCCCGGCTCGGTCGTCGAGGAAAGCAACATCCAGGTTCAGATCTCGGCGCTGCGCAAGGCGCTCGGCAAGGAACGCAATCTCATACTGACCGTGCCGCTGCGCGGCTACCGTTTCACCGGGGAGGTCCGGACCGTCGATGCCTCGGGCCGCGCGCTCGAGTCCGGCGAGCCCCGCGCCCGCGCGCCCGCGCGGGCCGCCTCGACCAACCTGCCGGCGGCGGTGTCTGACTTCATCGGCCGCGAGAGCGGGCTCGCCGAGGTGCGGGAGCTCCTGCGGGGCAACCGCCTGGTGACGCTGGTGGGCACCGGCGGCATCGGCAAGACGCGGCTTGGCCTCGAGGCGGCGCGCGCCGCGCTCGCGGAGTTCCCCGACGGCGTGTGGCTCGCGGAGCTCGCTCCGCTCACCGATCCCGAGCTGGTCGCGAGCGCGATCAACGCCGCGCTCGGGCTGCAGAGCGGCGCCGGCCGCTGGACCCCCGAGCGCCTCGCCGCGGCGCTTCGGAGCCGGGAGCTGCTCCTGGTGCTCGACAACTGCGAGCACGTGATCGCCGCGGCCGCCCGTGAGGCGGAGATGCTGCTGCACGCCGCGCCCGGGGTGCGCATCCTCGCGACGAGTCAGGAGCCGCTCGGCATCGAGGGCGAGTGCACCTACCGGCTGAGCCCGCTCGAGTTCCCGGCGGAGGGCACGGCCGAGCCCGAAGCCGCCCTGCGCCACGATGCGGTGCGGCTGTTCGAGGCGCGCGCGCGGGCGGCCGACCCCCACTTCACCCTCGATGAGCGCAATGCCGCGACGGTGGCCATGATCTGCCGGCGTCTCGACGGCATTCCGCTCGCGATCGAGCTCGCGGCGGCGCGCGCGGCCGCGCTCGGGATCGAGGGGCTCGCGCAACGGCTCGACCTGCGATTCCACGTGCTCACGGGAGGCCGCCGCACGGCGCTGCCGCGACACCAGACACTGCGCGCGACGCTCGACTGGAGTCATCGGCTGCTCTCCGAGCCCGATCGCATCGTGCTGCGCCGGCTCGCCGTGTTCGCCGGCAGTTTCAGTCTCGAGGCCGCCGCGCGCGTGGTGAAGGACCCCGGACTCGCGGAATGGGAAGTGGTGGGCCGCATTGCCGAGCTCGTCGACAAATCGCTCGTGGTGGCCGAGGCCGGTCCGGTGCGCCGGTATCGACTCCTCGAGACGACCCACGCCTACGCGATGGAGAAGCTCGCCGACAGCGGCGAATTCGGCTCGCTCGCGCGGCTGCACGCGAGCCACGTGCGCGATCAGCTGCGCGAGGCGCTCATGGTGTGGGAGAGCACGCCGTCGCTGCAGTGGCTGGAGACCTACGCGCCCGAGATCGACAACGTCCGCGTGGCGCTCGACTGGGCTTTCGGCGCCGACGGCGATCAGGCTCTCGGCATCGAGCTCGCGGCCGCCTCGCATCTGCTGTGGTATCTGCTCTCGCTCGTGCAGGAGGGCAAGGCGCGCCTCGAGCGCGCGACGGCGGCCTTGAATCCGCAGACGGCGCAGAAGACCGAGGCACAGCTCTGGTACGGCTACGGCTTTCTCTCGACGGGCGAGCCGCGCGGGCGCGCGGTGCCGGCGCTGCGGCGCGCGGTGGGCCTGTTTCGGGCGAGCGGCGAGCGGGTCGCGCTCGGCAGGGCGCTCGCGTTCTATGGACTGAACCTCGCGCGCACCGCGCACCTCGCCGAGGGACTCGAGGCGCTCGAGGAGGCGCGGACGCTCCTCTCGGCCTTCGAGCAGCCGAAGAGCTTCGCGCTCTGCCTGAACAATCTCGCGATCGCGCGCACCGTGGCCGGCGAGTACACCGAGGCCCGCTCGCTGCTCGATCAGTCGCTCGCGCTCGGCCAGCATTCACGGGCGGATTTCTGGGTGTGGCGGGCGCTCATCTACAAGGCGGAGGTCGAGTTCGCCGAAGGACACGTGCCCGAGGCGATCGGGCAGGCGCGCGAGGTGGTGGCGCTGTGCCGCGAGGCGCGCCGCACGGGGCTCCTCGGCCACGCGCTGTGCAATCTCGCCGGCTACCTCATCGCCCGAGGCGATCTCGAGGAGGCGGGAGCGGCGCTGCGGGAAGGCTTGCCGCTCGCGCAGGAAAGCGAGCTCGACGCGGTGTTGGTCGCCGGCGGCATGCAGCACCTGGCGGCGATCGCGGCCCGTGAGAACCGCCTGGAGCGCGCCGCGCGGCTGATCGGCTACGCGCACGCCTTCTTCTCCTCGGAATTCGAAGGACGCAGCCCCGCGAAGATGCGAATCCAGGAGCGGCTGCTCGAGCGGCTGCGCGGCTCGATGCCGGGAGGACAGCTCACCGAGCTGATGGCGGCGGGCGCGCGCTGGACGGAGGACGAGGCGATGTCGGTGGCGCTCGAGTCGTGAACTCCGTCGCACTTGCGCAAGCACATGGCGGGCCGCGCGCGCGCGCGCGGCGCGGCGCTTAAGAAAATTTAAGGCGGTTTCAGGGAAGCTAAGGATTTGGGGGGCAGGGCAGGCCCATTCTTCCAGGGCCCGAATCCCGCCTGGAGACGTGCCCCTCGCCATGAAGAGTCTCGTCCGACTCCCGCGGCTGCTGCTGCCCCTTTCCTGCGCGCTGCTGCTCGGCGGCTGCCAACTCGCGGTGCTCGATCCGAAGGGCCCGGTCGGCATGCAGGAGCGCTCGCTCATCATCACCGCGACGGTGCTGATGCTGCTGGTGGTCGTGCCCGTCATCGTAC
>JAKAZP010000064.1 GCA_021815905.1 Pseudomonadota bacterium
AATGAAGTTACTGACGGTGTGCAGGTGCACGAGGTCGCAGTCGCGCGCGGCGATATCCCGGGCCACCTCGCGCACGTAGTGCGCGTAATACAGGGACCCCAGGCGAAAACGCCCGCGCCGCGCCCTGGGCCGCAAGGCATCGAGCAGCGCGAAGGCGCCGAGCGCCCGATCGAGCCGCTGCGGGATGCGCCGGTAGGTTACGCCCTCGAACGTCTCGAGCGCGGCCTCCCCGGGCGTGCGCTTGGGGTAAGTGATGACCTCGTGCTCGCGCGCGAGACGCCGGCCGAGCTCGTAGTTGACGATGGCGAGGGCGTCATAGAGCCGTACCTGCGGCAGCGGGATGTCCGAGTGGGGATAGACTTGGGCGATTCGCATGGCTTCAACGTGACCGGGAGAGCAAGTGCCATGCCCGGACCGGTGCCTCAGGCGTCCCGGGAGGCTTCCGGTCGCGCGAAGTCCCGCGCCGCGGCGATGGCGAGCGGCCGGCGCTCCTCGGCGTCCGTCACGATGCGCTCGGGCAGGCTCTCCCCGATCGGCACGCCGTGCTCGTCCATGACCCTGAGCGGGCTCGGATTCGGGCCGAGGCGCAGCACGCGAAGCGATGCGTGAGCTCGATGACGAGCGCGATGGAGGAGACCGGCCCTCCGGGTCGAGGCGGCGAGCACCGCGGCGGCGCCGATGAGGGCGCGGGCTCCGCGCTCCGGGCCTTCAGGTGATCGGCGGCCCCAGGCGCCCGTGAAGGTAGAACGCCACGGCGTACAGGGCGATGGCCGCGAGAATGCGCGCGACGCCGATCTCGGCGAGCGCGGTGCCGAGGCGTCCTTTGCCGCGCGCGATCGCGCCGAACGGCACGCTCGAGGTGGCCGCCGCGAATGCCGGCCAGCGCTCGGGATGGTGGCGCCGGCGCTTGGCGTCGATCGAGAGCGTGCCCCCGAGCGAGAGGATGAGGAGCGCGCCGAAGAGAATCGCGGAGGCGAGATCGCCGTTCACCGCGAAGTGCGTCGCCGCCCAGAGCGCGACGGCCCAGAGGAAGGGATGGCGCGTGATGCGGACCATGCCGCGCACGGCCTCGGGGTCGAGTCTGGACTCCATGCCGACGCGGGTGGGGCTCGGAGTCAGGATTCCGATTCCACCGAACAGGAAGGCGAGGAAGACCAGCCCGTAGGCGGCCGGACGAAAGGCAATCCACGTCCCCCAGGTCTCGATCGTGGGCGCGTGGCGGTAGGCCTCGATCATCCAGGCGAGACCGCCCAGGGAGGCGAGCGAGAACAGGCCGCGAAACGGGCCTTCACCAAGACGCGCGACGAGCGCATCGCGCACGCCGGTGCCGGAAACACCAAAGTGAATGAGAAGGAAGAACGCACAAGCCGCGATGAGATCGGTCATGTTCGCCTCGCCCGGTCGACTCGCGCGGGGGCCCGATTGTACCGGCCCAGGGCAAGTCCCGCATGGCGCCCGGACGCTCGCTCGCGCAGGGCGCCTCGGCGGCGGCCGTGCACGGTGTGCCTCGGCTGCATTACGATAGCGCCAGGTCAATCATGGATCGCGCATGAGCCGACCGTCGGCGAGTGGACGTCAGATTCTGCGGCGCATCGCGCGCGCGGCGATGCTCGAGCGCGGGCTGCTGCCGGAGTTCTCCGCGGCGGCCCAGCGCGAGGCGAGCGCGCTCGAGGGCCCGGCGCGGGCCGGGGGCGCGCCGGGCATTCGCGACCTTCGCGACCGGCTCTGGCTCTCGATCGACAACGACGACTCCCGCGATCTCGATCAGATCTCCGTCGCCGAGGCGCGCGAGGGCGGCGCCGTGCGCGTGTGGGTGGCGATCGCGGATGTCGATGCGCTGGTCGCGCGGGACTCGGGCATCGATGCCCACGCGCGGCACAACACCACCTCCGTGTACACCTCCGCGCGCATCTTTCCGATGCTGCCCGAGCGGCTCTCGACCGACCTCACCTCCCTCGGGCAGGACGCCGAGCGCCTGGCGGTCGTGGTCGAGATGACACTCGATCCGGAAGGACGCCTGCGGGAGGCGGATCTCTATCGCGCGCGGGTCGTGAACCGCGCCAAGCTCGCCTACCCCTCGGTGGCGGCCTGGCTCGATGGGGGCTCGCCTGCCCCGCCCGCCCTCGCGGCGGTCGCGGGGCTCGAGGAGCAGCTCCGCCTCCAGGACTCGATCGCGCAGAGGCTGAGGCGGCTGCGCCACGTGCATGGCGCGCTGACGCTCGAGACGCTCGAGACGCATGCGGTGTTCGACGGCGATGCGCTGCGCGAGCTGCTGCCCGACCGCAAGAATCGCGGCCATGAGCTGATCGAGGACCTCATGATCGCCGCGAACGGAGCGACCGCGCGGGTGCTCGAGCGGCTCGGCTTCCCCTCGCTGCGCCGGGTGCTGCGCACGCCGAAGCGCTGGGATCGGATCGTCGCGCTCGCCGCGCAGCTCGATGAGCGGCTGCCCTCCGAGCCCGATGCGCTCGCGCTCAGCGAGTTTCTGCTGCGCCGCCGCCGCACCGACCCCGAGCGCTTTGCGGATCTCTCCCTCGCCGTCGTCAAATCCCTCGGCCGGGGCGAATATGTCGCCGAGCGCCCAGGGGGGGAGGTGCCGGGACACTTCGGTCTCGCGGTGAGCGATTACACGCACTCGACCGCGCCCAACCGCCGCTTTCCCGACCTCATCACCCAGCGCCTGATCAAGGCGGCGGTCGAGCGCCGCGCGCCGCCCTACGGCGCCTTCGAGCTCGAGGCCCTCGCCGAGCACTGCACGGCGATGGAGGATCACGCCGCCAAGGTCGAGCGGCGCGTCGCGAAGTCGGCCGCGGCGCTGCTGCTCTCGTCGCGGGTCGGGGAAGTGTTCGATGCGCTCGTGACCGGCGCCGCCGCCAAGGGCACCTGGGTGCGCATCGCCGCTCCCGCGATCGAGGGCAAGCTGACGCGCGGCTTCGAGGGTGTCGATGTCGGGGAGCGGTTGCGGGTGCGCCTCATCCACACCGACATCGAGCGCGGCTTCATCGACTTTGCCCGGGAGAGCTAGATCATGCCCGACCGTCCCGCCACCCCGCGCCCCGCCTACGAGCAGCGCCACTTCCTCGAGAGCGACTCGGCGAGGCCGCTGCGGATCCTCGCGGAGTACCTCGAGCCGCTCGAGCGCTTCCAACGGGCCGGCATCCGCGACACCATCGTGTTCTTCGGCTCCGCGCGCCTCAAGCCCGACGATCCGCTCGGGCACTACTACGAGCAGGCGCGCGAGCTCGCGCGGCTCATCACCGAGTGGTCGAAGTCGCTCCCCTCGCACGCGCGGCAGCTGGTCATCTGCTCCGGCGGCGGCGCAGGGATCATGGAAGCGGCGAATCGCGGCGCCTCGGATGCCGCGGGCAAGACGATCGGCCTCAACATCAGCCTGCCCCAAGAGCAGCACCCGAATCCCTACATCACCCGCGAGCTGCTGTTCGAGTTTCACTACTTCTTCATGCGCAAGCTCTGGTTCGCGCACCTCGCGCGCGCGCTCATCGCCTTCCCGGGCGGCTTCGGCACCCTCGATGAGCTCACCGAGATCCTCACCCTGGCGCAGACGCGCAAGCTCTCGCGCGACATTCCGGTGATTCTCTTCGGCACGAAGTACTGGCGGGAGATCGTCAACTTCGAGGCGCTCGCCCGTCACGGCATGGTTTCGCCCGAGGATCTGACGCTGTTCGAGTACGCCGACGAGCCCTCGGCGGCCCTCGAGATCCTCAAGCGCCGGCTCGCGGTCGAGCCGGTGGAAGGCACTCCGGGCTTCGCCCACTCGCACCACCGCCGATGAGCCCGTCCCGCATCCGGCCGTTCGGCCGATTCTACCAGCACTATCTCGGCGAGCATCGCGATCCGAGGTGCCGGCTGCTGCACTACCTCGGCAGCTGGCTCGTGATCGCGATCGTGCTCGCTGCGGCGGGGAGCCGCCGGCCGCTGCTGCTGCTCGCCGCGCCGGTCGCGGGTTACGGCTGCGCCTGGTTCGGACATTTCGTCTTCGAGCGCAACTCGCCCGCGACTTTCCGCCAGCCCTGGTTCAGTCTGGCCGGCGACTGGGTGCTCTGGTGGCAGATCACGATCGGCAGGGCCGCCATCGGCCGCCGCTCCCCGCCCGCGGCCTGAGGCTCAGGGGCGCTTGGAATCCGATCCCGCGCGCCGGCGCAGCGCCTGCCCCGCGACGCGCAATCCCCGGCTGAGGCCGCGATCGGTTCCCGCCACGACACCGAGCGTCACCGTCCCGAGCGACAGATCACGCGCGCGCCGGGCGAGGGAGGCGGCGACGGCGAGCGCCGGGGGAATGCCGAAGACGGTGCACGCGAGGACGTAGCTCGCCTCCTGCACCCCGGCCGCGGCCGGCACCATGAACACGAAGGTCCGAAGTCCCGCGACCGCCCCGTCGATGACCAGCGCCTCGGCGGCGCTCAGCGGCTTGCCGAGGAGGGCAAACACCAGCCACAGCTCCGCCGCGCCGATGAACCAACACAGGAGATGCAGCGCGAATCCCGCGCGCAGCCGCGCGCGCCGCCCGAGGATGTCATCGAGCACGGCGTTGGCATCGCCTTCGATGCGCAGCCGGTGAATGGAGGCGAGCACCGGCCAGCGGCCGGACACCCGGCGCACCAGTCCCGCGAGCGCATCTCCCAGGCGCCGGCCCCCGAGGATCACCGCGGTGACCGCGAGCGCGGTGACGAGGAGCCCGAGGTCGAGCGGACGGGTGAGTCCCGAGTGCGGCGCGAAGGCGAGCAGCACCAGCACGGCCGCGAGCACGTAGGGGAGCTTGGCGATGAGCTCGATCACGAGATCGACGCACATCGAGAGCACACCGCGCAGCGCCGCCGGCCCCGAGAGCTTCAGCGCCCGCACGCCGAGCACGAATCCGCCGATCTGGGAGAACGGCAGTGTCTCGGCCGCCGCATCGCGCACCACGCGCGCCCAGATGAATCGGCGCCGGGGGGCGATCTCCCCGGAACCGCTGGCGAGCCGCCAAGCGACACCCATCATCGCCTCGACGGGAAGGTGCGCGAGCACGATCGCGAGCAGCCCGAGGAGCCGCAGGCCCTCGAGCGTGCGCACCACGGCGCCCGCGCCCGCGTACGCCAGGGTGCCGGCGAGTACCGCCGCCCCGAGAAGCAGGCCGACGGTCGAGCTCCACTTCATCTCAGTTGGGGAGCGGCCGATCCGATCTTCCGCGCGGCAGCCACTCGAGATCGACGCCGAACGCGTCGGTGTAGGAGGCGAACTGCGCCCGCAGCTTCGCGGGCTCGAGCCCGAACTCGGCCAGGTCGTATGTTCCTCCGCGGTGAGTGCGGTTCGCGCGGTTGCCGAGCCATTTGCGCATCTGCGCCTCGGCCGCGGCGGAGAGCTCCACGCCGCCGTGGCGGAACACGCGCCGCGCCGCCCCGATGGGATCGGACAGGATCTCCCGATACCGCAGGTGCAGGATGGACTCCCCGGCGCTCGCGGCGCGCATCATGCGCCCGGCGCCATCGAGCCACGAGGCGAGCACCTGACGGCCGATCTCCTCGAGATCCACGTGATGCGCGAAGGGCCGGCGCAACACCTCCGTCAGCTTCGCGACCGAGGCGATGACCGGGACCGGATCGCGGTGAATGAACACCCAATGGGCGTCGGGGTACACCTCACGGATCGCATCGAGCGCGAACACGTGGTCGGGCGATTTCAGGATCCAGTGCCGCCCCGGGGCCTGCGCGTCGAGGTGCTGCAGGAAGCGCCGGTGAAAGCGGTATGCCTCGATGTGCCCGTGGCGCTGCAGCCAGCTCTGATAGCTCGGCACGCGATAGACGCTGTCGTAGCGCAGGCTCTGGAAGACCTGCGCCGTGATGTCGGTGCATTCCTCGGGCGCGCTCGCGGAGACCCGGTGCAGCGCGTTGAGTTCGGGGGCGAGCAGGCGCATGAGGTAGAACTGCGCCTCCACCGAGCACGTCCGCAGCGCCGCGCCGAGGCGCCCGGCGCGCGAGGGGTAGGGGTAGACCAGTTGCCAGGACAGGAGCGCCGCCGCTTCGGGATCCTGCACCAGGAGCCGGTGCAGGAAGGTGGTGCCGCTGCGGGGCATCCCGGTGACGAACAGCGGCTGCGCGATCGGGCGCTCGAGAATCGCGGGACATTCGCGCTCGCGCCGCTCGAACTGCAGCAGGTTGTTGAGACTGCGCCGCACCTCGAACCGGACGGCCTGGCGCCCGAGCGCATTGAGATCGCTTTCGGCGTTCCAGGAGGCGACCAGGCGCTTCAGCGGCTGCACGAAGGATCGATCGGCGAAGTCCTCGCGTCCGGCGCGCTCGAGCGCCGCCGCCAGCATCTCCTCGGCATCGAGCGCCGGAGCGCCGTCGCGGCCCATCGCGCCCGTCCTGAGAATCCGATCCTGTCTGTCCACTGTATACCTTTCGCGACGCGCTTCTTCTTGGGGGCAAGCCTTCGCCGGCGTCGCCGGAATGGCCCGCAGCTCGTGTGGCCGCAAGTTCCTCACCCGGACGCATCCGGAGAGCTTCGGCCGGGAGCCAGTGCCGCCCCGATTGTTGACCCTACTATACGGCATGAGCATGACCCCGGGGCCGGCTCCGCCGCGCTCGAGTCTCGCGCGTACGGCGGCGCCCGCGCATCGGGAGAATCACCGACCTGCCGCACCCCGCGCGGACTGCAACTCGGCCGGCGCGCGGGGCAAGCGGGCGCGGGCGCGGGCGCGGGCGGTCCCATGAGGTGTAGGTAACCTCTGAGCTGCATAATGTATGTGATTGATTACAAAGTAGTTGCATCGGGGCGCCCTCGGCGGCGCGTCTCGCCCGGCGCTCGAACAGGGCGGCTCATCGATTGCCCGTACGTCATCGCCGCGCTCTCGGCTATCGTTCGAGTGAATCGAGGCATCGACAGGAACCTTCCATGAGAAAGCGAGTGCTCGTCCTCGGCCTGCTGGCGGGAGCGTGCGCGCTCACCTGTGCGGCGGCGCAGCCGAGTGCGACCGCCATCGCCCGCTGGCGGCGCGAAGCGCGCAACGTCACGATCTATCGCGATCAGTGGGGCATCGCCCACGTCTACGGCAAGAGCGATGCCGATGCGGTGTTCGGCATGGAGTACGCCCAGGCGCAGGACGACTTCCACCGGATTGAAACCAACTACATGGATGAGCTCGGGTGGCGCTCGCGCGCGGACGGGAAGTCCACCGTCTACCTCGACCTGCGCCGGCAGCTGTTCGTCGATCCGAAGGTGCTCAGGGCGAAATACGCCGCGAGCCCGCCCTGGCTGCGCCGGCTCATGGACGCCTTCGCCGACGGGCTCAACGACTATCTCTACACGCATCCGGCGGTGAAGCCGCGGGTGATCACGCACTTCGAGCCCTGGATGGCGCTCGCCTTCACCGAAGGCAGCATCGGGGGCGACATCGAGCAGGGCGTGAGCATCCCGCGGCTCGCGAGCTTCTACGGCGGCGAGCCGCTCGAGGCCGCGCGCAGCGCGAGCGCGGCTTTGCCGCCGCCCGAGCCCCAAGGGTCGAACGGCATCGCGATCTCCCCCTCGATCGCGCTCGATCACCACGCGCTGCTGCTCATCAATCCGCACGTGTCGTTCTACTTCCGCTCGGAGCTGCAGATGGCGAGCGGGCAGGGGCTGGATGCCTTCGGCGCCGTCACCTGGGGCCAGTTCTTCATCTACCAGGGATTCAACGCCCACTGCGGCTGGATGCACACCTCGAGCGGGGTCGAGAACATCTCCTGGTTCCTCGAGACGGTGAGCCGCCGCAACGGACGCTATTACTATCGCTACGGCCATCGGGAGCTGCCCGTGCGGACGCGGCGCATCGTCATCCGCTACCGCACGGCGCACGGCATGGCGCGCAAGGTGTTCACGGCCTACTACACGCAGCACGGCCCCGTCATCGCCCGGATGGGCGACCGCTGGGAGACCGTCAACCTCATGCAGCGGCCGATCCGCGCGCTCGTCCAGGACTTCACCCGCACGAAGGCGAAGGACTACGCGCAGTTCCGCAAGACCATGCAGCTGCACACCAACTCATCGAACAACACCATCTTCGCCGACTCCGAGGGCAACATCGCCTACTGGCACTCCGACTGGATCCCGCGCCGCAGCGATGCCTTCGACTGGCGCAAGCCGGTCGACGGCAGCGATCCGGCGACCGCATTCCACGGGCTCCTCACCCTCGCGCAGACCCCGCACCTGCTCAATCCGCCGAACGGCTGGCTGTACAATTCCAACAACTGGCCGTGGTCCGCGGCCGGTCCCGACAGCCCGAAGCGCCGGGACTTCCCGCGCTACGTCGAGCGGGGAACGGAGGAGACCCCCCGGGGCTATCACGCGCTGAAGCTCCTCACCGGCAGCCGGGACTGGACCATGGCCTCGCTCACCGCGGCGGCCTTCGACAGCTACCTGCCCGCCTTCGCGCGGATGATTCCGGTGCTGGTGAAGGCGTACGACGCCACTCCCGCGTCCGATCCCCTCAGGCGCCGCCTCGGGAAGCAGATGACGGTGCTGCGGCACTGGAACGACCGCTGGGGAATCAACTCGGTCGCCACCTCGCTCGCGGTCTTCTGGGGGACCGATCTCTACGCGCACGTGCGCGCGCAGGCGCGCGCGCTCGGCCTCTCGCCCGAGGACTACGTGGTGCGCCGCGCCACGCGGGCGCAGCTGCTCGCCTCGCTCCAGGCCGCCTCGGACCGGCTCACGACCGACTTCGGCACCTGGGAGACCCCCTGGGGCGAGATCAACCGCTTCCAGCGCCTCGACGATCACATCTATCACCCGCACTTCGATGATGCGAAGCCCAGCCTTCCGGTGCCGTTCACCTCGTCCGTCTGGGGTTCGCTCGCGGCGTTCGGCGCCCATCCCTACCCCAACACGAAGAAGTGGTACGGCGATGTCGGCAACAGCTTCGTGGCGGTGGTGGAATTCGGTCCGCGGGTGCGCGCCTGGGCGGTCACCACCGGCGGCGAGAGCGGACATCCCGACTCGCCGCACTTCGACGATCAGGCGGCCGATTACGCGGCGGGCGAGCTGCTGCCGGTGTACTACTACCGCTCCGAGCTCGCCGGCCACATCGAGCGGCAATATCACCCGAGGGTCAGAGCGGCCGGTGAGCGGTGAGGGGCGGCCGGCCGCGCGACCGATCCAACACCAACATGACGGCGGGGACGGGATGAGGTGCGCGATTCGCTGGGCCTGGGCGTTGCTCGCGGCGGGGTCGATGCTGGCGCAGGCGGCGGCGGCCGCCGTTCCCGTCATCCGCGTGCCGATCGATGCGCGCGCCGCCGGCCGGCCCTTTCCGCATTTCTGGGAGCAGATGTTCGGCTCCGGGCACGCGGTGCTCGCGCTGCGCGCCGGGTACCGGCGCGACATGCGCCTCGTGAAGGGCGTGACCGACTTCCGCTACGTGCGCTTCCACGGCATTCTCGACCGCGAGGTCGGGGTGTACGAGGGACGCTCCCACGGCCGCCCGCTCTACAACTTCACCTACGTCGATGAGATCTACGACGGACTGCTCGCCGAGGGCGTGCGTCCCTTCGTCGAGCTCGGCTTCATGCCGCCGAAGCTCGCGGCGCGGCAGTCGCGGCAGGCGTTCTGGTATCACCCGATCGTCTCCCCGCCGAAGAGCTACCGGCGCTGGGACGCGCTCATCCGGGCGCTCGTCGCGCACCTGGAGACCCGCTACGGCGCGGCGGAGGTGCGCCACTGGTACTTCGAGGTGTGGAACGAGCCCAATCTCGATTTCTGGACCGGGCGGCCGAAGCAGGCGACCTACTTCGAGCTCTACGACCACACCGCGCGGGCGGTGAAATCCGTCGACCCGCGCCTGCGGGTGGGGGGGCCGGCGACCGCGCAGACCGCCTGGATCCGGGCCTTCCTGCGCCATGCCGCCCGCCACCACGTGCCGGTCGACTTCGTCTCGACCCACGTCTACGCCGATGACACCTC